>NZ_BLRZ01000052.1 GCF_013281975.1 Candidatus Hakubella thermalkaliphila
AGCTCAGATTACTATTGGGGACAGTCTGTCGTAGAAGGTGAAAAATCCGAAAAAACATGATTTCAACTTGCGGAAAATGGGTTCTATTATGAATTGTCTTTTTTTATCCCATTCCAAATCCTTTTCTGGAGTAGGAACTAAAGCAGCATAAGATGTAGTCCTGGAGGATGCCAAAGGCCTTCGAGCCCACCAGATATGTAATGTTGAGATATGTCCGTGTCTGATGTTCTTTTCCCTTGCGGACTCAACGCTTACTTCTTTAACAGGAAAACTTACTTCTATAAATCTCTTCATGCCATCAGCCCTCAGTTTTTTCTCTCCATAGCCGAACCATAAATGAATATTCTTCTTCGATTAAATCTGGCTCTGTGCCGTTATGTTTAAGCATACCAGCAATAATCTTTCTTGGAACTCCAAGACCAGTTGCTTCAACATAATGATAATCTCTGAGCACCTCCTTGATAAGTTCATTACGCGTCACCCGGTATCCTGTTTTCATTCGTTCTACCGTTACCGTGTTTGGAAGTCTTCCTGGGCTAATCACTTCCAAACGGTCACCGTAAATGGATAGTTCGACATCTGTCCCACTGATGGTATAATCCCTATGGGCAATCGCATTAACAATTGTTTCTCTAATGACTTCTTCGGGATAATCAGGTCTATCAATGCGTCTACCTTCCACCAGATATGATTTGGAACCTGTATTTCTACGAACAAAATCTATAGCGCGCTCTACCAGGCCTGTATCAACAATTTCCTTATCCTTATTAAATAATGCCACTACAGGACCTTTGATTACATCTCGTTCGTTGGTATTGTAGTCCTTCTCTTGACCTTTATATGCCACTGCAGAAATACCTGCCTGTGGAAGATAACGGTTAGGATTTTTCCCAAAAAGCAGTATACCTCCTACCGTAGGAATCGCTTTACCACGGGATTCAACCATAATCTCTGTATTTATAAGTAATGTCATCCATTGTTCAGTTTCTTCTTGTTCTGGGCAATCTTGTTCACGTATATCCCTGAAATAATTTATGAGCCGGTTCATGTCCAAATCTTTCAAGGAAGAACCAGGGACAGGTTTAATATCGTACCGAAATATGCCGGAAGTCTGATAGAGTCTTTGTTCTTGTTCACGGGTCGCTTCCCGCGAAGTGCTCCCTATTCGTACGAATGTAACCCATCGGCTTCCTTGACGAGCTTTGTATGGTTTATCAGGGCTATCTTCTGGAATTGTTATCACTCCAATCTTTTTATCACCTTCCCATAAAACAATCTCAAAATAGGGAATGATTGGCGGGTGGATGTCATTAGAACAAATATTCATTACCCATTCTTCTATATCTGGATGTATAAGTTCTGTTACAGTGCCGTCATCCTCAACGCCAATGAGGATATAACCACCTTCATGATTCGCCAATGATGCAATCTCCTTTGCCAGGCTTTGAGGATGTACATCGTCCCGCTTAAATTCAACACCCGAACTTTCACCGTTTCGAATAATTTCCAATAATTCTGCTCTATTCATAGCTATCATCCACCTTTTCAAAATCCATATTTTGCCCTGCGGATTTCAAAGGCTTCTCTCCCTCCTTCCAGGATTTCTTCCACATTCAATCGGACATTTTTGTCATCAATGGACCCCATCCATTCCACTGGGATCTCTCCATGCCCTTCTTCTGCCTCGCCAAGTGCCCTAAGACCAGTGATTAGTTCTGCATCACCAAGAACAGGGATATTTGCATTATGGGTAGAAAAAATGAATTGTCTCCTGTGCTTTTCTTCCCGCATTTTTGGGACAATTCCTTCAGCGATAAAGAAGTTATCGAGGTCATCCTCTGGTTGATCAATGATGAGTGGAGCATCAGATTCAAGTAATAAGAGGAGAAGGATTGCAGTTGCCTTTTGTCCGGTAGATAAATCATTCATCTCTTTCCATACTTCTTTGTCTGGGGAACCGATATTGAGTTCTATGATAGTGGTATGCGGTAAATCGAGTTCTTCAAGTTCCATAAATACTTCTTCCCCTGCTTCACTAATCCTACGCGCCTGATCTGATGTAATCTTAAATTTAGCTTGCAATTCAGCGGCTCCTTTTCTACATGTTGCCACAAATTCGGGTAGCGAAAGATCATCTCTTCCACTAAGCGTAGCGATTGCTTCGCTTAAGCGTCCTCCTATCCTTTGCCGTAACATCTCAAAGAGTGGTTCCCGGTTACCACAAAAAGAGACGTTTACTCTAACCTGTTTCTCTAATTTTTTGTTTACTTTTTTAGCAGCCTTTTCAATAGCTCTAAATTCTGCTCTCTTTAGGTCCTCCCAATCCGCTATTAGATTAAATCGTCTTACAGAAAGAGCCGCCTTTTCTTTGCTTAATTTCTCCTCACGGTCTTTTAATGGCTTCAATCCCTCAATTTGCCTGCGGAGCCTGACAAATTCTTCTCCATCAATAGCTTCTTTTTGAAGTTCACGTAATAACTTTTCGTATTCATGTTGCACCTCCTGACGGCGTCGTTCCCATGTCTCTGAAACTTTCTCTATATCTGTTTCTGCTGTTCTCAAGCACCTTTCATATTCCCCAATAATCTTCCTGAGATTAGTTTCTAACAATGCTAAAATGGAATCAATCTCGCGAAGCGTATCCCTGGCAGGAAGATGTTTCAAGGCTACTTCGGAGACAAATGCTCGATCAACTTCCACTATCATGCGAATATTTTCAAGGCCATCTCTTACTTGAGATAAACGGGACCTGGCTGTCTTTAAAACCTGTTCTTCTTTGACCAGTAAACCTTGGTCTTTTAGACGCTCTTCTAATCCCGCCTCTTTAAATCGTTTCAGAGTTTCTTCGAGAGCAGGTAAACGACTCAGGTTTTCAGAAATCTCGCCCAATTCTTTTTGAATATCAATCAGCTTTCTCCTGTTAAGTGCTAACTCTTTATCTGTCTTTCTCTTTCTTTCAGCTAAAGAGAGGTCTTCATCTTTGAATCGGTCTAATAATCTTGATAATTTAGTAGGGGATTTTGTAAGCTCACCGATTTCATGTTGACCATAAATTTCTACATTTCGGCAGACATCCCGTGGGGTGAGACTGAGCACATTTCCATCTGCATCCCTTATTACGGGAGGATTTGGATAGGTTCTTTCGATGAGGTATTCCTTGGGAGAAGGATGAGGAGAATGAACAAGCAAAGAAATCTTTGTACCACTTCGGATTACCTGTTTCAATATCCCGGAAGAAGCCTTTTTTGCCTCTTCACCAAATGGTTCAAGGTCAAGGACATAGCGGAGACTCTCTATGATTGTAGACTTACCTGTTCCACGACCTCCAATTAGCGTATTCAAATTCTCGTTAAGATGAATCGCAGCACCGTCAAAGAACCCTCCTTCCCATGTCAACGCTACCATCTCAGTATGCTCAAGAGGTTCCTCTTCGGATAAGAGGCGAATCCTTGAATCTGGATCAAGAAATGCCTGTCTCAGACCTTCAATAGTTGGCTGAGACATCTTGATATAGACAGAAGCCTGAACAGATTCTAAATCTTTTGGTCTCGCTATATCCAATGCATTTACTACAGCAACTCTTCTGGCCCTCTTATAATTTGTATCCTTGTTTAAAACAATCTGTTCATCTGCATATTCTAAATCACTAATAGAACCCGGAATCTGAACAGCATATAGATTAGGATCACGCCATGCATTTATCCTGGCCTCTCCTTGCAGCATCCGGAGAAGACCACCCTTATTAGTAATGTGGGCAGCTGCACAAATACCATCCCATTCCTTTTGGACTTTTCGCAAAATTTCTGAGAATGATTCTGATGAATTTTTTGTGGAAGGGTCTGTGGCATAAATCCCAAAATCACCTAAATACCTCTCCAACACATTGGTTTCTTTATCTGGGTCAAAAAAGCAAAGTAAATGTACGCCTTCGGATGAGGCAACTTCAAAGCCTGGGAAGACCGTTATACCTGATAGTTCTGCCTGTTTTCTAATAGCGTTAATCCCACCCACCTGATTATGGTCAGTGATGGCAATAACCTTTATTTCAACCTCTTGACATTTATCAATCAACTGAGAGTTATATTCTTGTTCACTAAGCCCATGGTCTTGCCCTCTATTGGTTTTTAAGTAACTAAATGGATTTACGTGGAGTGCACAGCGAAAATACTTAGCACCTAAAGGAAGGTCCAGAGCTTTTTCTATGTTTTCTGGCCATTTACTGTTTAAAAGTTCCCTTTCTTTTTTGTTCATACCTTCACCCCTTTATTCTTCCACTCCTCTAAAGGTACTACAAACCTCACAACCTCAACCTTCTCCTGCACCTTCAAATTTTCTGTCGGATTATTTATTATGTAAAGGATTGGATTTTTAACTGCATTGGCAACTACATAAAGCCAGTATTGATTCTTAAATCTTTTTGCTTTAAACCATTCATTGAGGGTAAGAGCAATCTGCCCTTCATCCTTTCTTGCTTTGACTTCTATATACCTTGTCTCTCCACCTGCCTGCGCAGGCAGGTCACCCTTAGACCTTATGTCAAATCCCAAGTTTTCTTTTGAAACATCCTCTGGCTCTCTCCCCTGAGTTTTTTCATATCCCATCGCAATCACCATACCTATCATTTCTATCTCCTCATTGCTTATCATTTCCTTGGAAGTCGTAGGTTGGACAAGGATTGCGCCCAAAAATTTTGGCATAGAGATTGTTAGACTTATCTCCTGCTCTATTTCCTTTTGCAGTGTTTTTAAGGTTTCTTCGTATTGCCTTTTTCTCTCCTCTTTGTTTCTTATAGCAATATCAACTTTTTCACCTCTTGCCTCTCTTTCATAAAGTTCAGCAAGGTCAACATCGAGCTCGCCTATTAAATATTCCAGAGATTTAATCCCGTATTTCCTTTTTATTTCTCCCTGCCTTTTCCTCTCTTTAAATATCTCCTGTTTGTAGGCAGAAACAGCATCTATGGAATATTCTTGTGCCTTCTCTTTTGTTATATCTAATTTCGTCGGCTCGTTGGAATCCTGCGGAACAAAATCCCATAAAATTGCTGGATTGACTCCGTTTAATTCTTTACCATTGTCATAAATTGCCATAAGACGCTTGCCTGCAATGCTTCCTTTTCCGTCTTTTACCTCTCCCTCGAAAAACCATAAAACACCATCGTATCTTCCTGAGGGGTCTTCAAACACTGCGCCTTTCTGCAATTTGGTAAAGTAATTTCTGTTTATCCACTCAATTAATGCCTCAAAGAGTGGGTGCCCAAAGGATATAAACTCTGCATCAGGATTTTTGAAAGCAATTTCTTTATCAAATGTTGCCTTTGGATATGACTTAAGGATAGAGCCATATCGATTTTTAAAATCAACCTCTCCTGTCTGCATCGCGGACGCGACAGGCAGGTCTGCTATTTTTCTTATTTCATAAGGGATTGAATCTATTGCAATAAACCCGTCTTTTCTAACTCTAAATTTCCCGCCTGCTATCTGGAGTGCTCTTTTAAAGAATTCCTCCACATACTCTGGAATCATTCTGTACTCTTTTGCTTTTTCAGCCATCTCTTTTATTCTTGTATAATCAATGTGTCTTGTCGCCAGACTCTCTCCCAATGCCTCCTTAATCTTTTTAATGTATTTTTCGTCTACTCTGATATCCAATTCTTTTATTATCTCATCCATGCTTTTTGCACTGGCTACCGCATCTAAAATGAGTTGATAGAGGTTTTTTCCGTAGAATACATCACCAATAACATCAAACACCTTGTCGCTTCCCATAGCCTTTCTAATTTCTTCGAGTTTATCAAAAATTTTAGCCAGAACTTGACCTTCCCTTGTATCCTCTGCTACCAGATTGAAGACATAGACATCTTTCTGCTGTCCATATCTGTGAATTCTTCCCATTCTTTGCTCAAGTCTATTAGGATTCCATGGTATATCGTAATTTATCATAAGGTGACAAAACTGAAGGTTTATGCCCTCGCCAGCGGCTTCGGTTGCAACCATAATCTGCTTTTCATGTTGGAAAACCTTCTCAGCTTCTACCCTTTCCTCTAATCTCATACCACCATGAATATAATTTACAGAATATCCCCACGACTTGATCCTTTTTAGTAGATATTCCATTGTATCTCTGGATTCGGTAAAGATTAATATCTTCTCGTTCCCCTGCATTTCTCTTATCTTTTTAAACCCCCCCTCTACGGCTTTCTTTAATTCTGTTAGTTTGACCTCTTGCTCCTCATCAAGAATCTCCTTTGCCTCTGCTATCAATTCGTTAAGAGTAGCAATCTCTTTTTCTAATTCTTCCCTATTCTCAGCAATGCTTAGGGTTTCCCATTTCTTTTCCTGTTCCCACCGTCCCTCTTCTTCATAATCATCAACTTCTTCAATATCAATATAAGTTGGAACCTCTTTTATGAGTTCAGGCCCTTTAAGCAAATCTTCAAGCCTCTCTTTTCTTCTTTCAAGGGATCTAAGAAGTGCATAAGTGCTTGATGCCATCCTCCTTTGCAAGATTAGCAATGCAAATGCAACATTTCTCCTTTTGTCCATCTGTAAAGCCCTGTTATATTGAGAAATTACATATTTTGAAAGTTCATTATATAATTTCTTTTCCTTTTCAGATAATCTGAACTTAATGGTCTTAGGATAGCGATTGGTAAAGATAGGTTTTCCTTCAAAGTCTTTTAAATCCTCTTTCATCCTTCTGATAAATAGAGGATTGTCTCTGTTCTTTAAGGATTCATCAATCAACTCTTGTGTGGCAAAGAATCCTGGCACTAAAAGGTCCAGAAAAAGCCTGTAATTTTCGGGGTCACCTTTGTGAGGCGTTGCAGTAAGAAAGAGTAGATGGTCTGTAGTTTTTGAGATAACTTCGCCTAATTTGTATCGCTCAGTCCTTGATAATTTATCTCCATATCTATAAGCAGCCATTTTGTGAGCCTCATCTACTATAACCAGGTCCCAGTCAACGCTACTAAGGGATGGTAAAATCTCCTCCCTTTTTGCAAAGTCTAGGGAAGTAATGACTTGACTTTCCCTTCGCCACGGATTCTCCGCATAATGGGCGTCTAACAAACTTCTATCAATTATTGTGAGATGTTCTTGAAACTTCTCCTTCAGTTCTCTTCTCCACTGGTCTTTAAGATGACCGGGAACAACTATTAAAATACGATTTACAACACCCCTTAATTTTAATTCTTTAATAATCAGCCCAGCCATAATAGTTTTACCAGCACCAGGGTCATCTGCAATGAGAAATCTTATAAGGGGAAGTTTCAGAATATAACCATACACTGCTTCTATCTGGAAAGGCAAAGGGTCTATCTTGGAAGTGTTCATGGCTAAAAGCGGGTCAAAAAGTGATGCAAGCCGGAAACGTGTTGCCTCAATGGATAAGAATGCTTCAGAACCTTTGGTGGTAAAATCTAAAACAAACTCCCTCGTTTTTAGTTTCTCAATCTCTTCTTTGGGTATTAACTGGTCTATATGTTCGTTAGAGTAAATAGTTGCACCTATGATATGAATCCGACCAGCAAATTCCTCAATCTTCTTTATTTCCACAGGTTCTCGCCAAAATGGACCTTCAATTATCATTCCTTCCTTAATCATATGTAATCCTCCAAGCCACCGTTTCGCCTAACGGTTTCAGCATAAAAGAAGTCCTGAGCGTTAGCATATTGTAACATATTACCTTTACCTTCTTTATCTCAATTTCTTCTAGGGTAGGTTCATCAATGCATATTTCGCCCCTAATCGGCCACGGTATACAAGGTCAGGCTCCAAATGGCTTATGTATAGCCTAGAACGGTCTGGAACATGAGCATTTTTTGGTATAATAGGGTGGTGAATAATATTGAGATAGAAAACCTCTCTTTAGAAGAGCTGGTTGAACTTCCCAGGCAGATTTGTAAAGGTATCGGAGAGTTAGGGAGAGCCAGGGTTTCTTGAGAAGAGCCAAGATTTCCAGATCGGGGATGAAATTAGTTTCGAACATGAAGGCAATCTAATTACCGGGACCGTAATCAGGGTTAACCGGAAAAGCCTTAAGGGTTGGGTCTCAAAAGGGAATGATGCTAATATACAGATCGCCGGGGTTGAGCAGGATCACCAAAAAATCCGAAAATTCTTTACTTCTGGTAGCTTAATGGTTACGGACAACTTTACCCTTGGTCATAGAAAGGCTTCCCGTCTGCTAGCGTGTAGATGTCTTCTTCTCGCTCTTTCAGGAAGTCAAAGGCCGGATTGCTGGCGGCTGCCCTCAGCCATTCAGACTCATCCCAGTCCTCTGGTTCCGAAGGGAGCAGGATGATTACTCGCACCCGGGTCGGGCCGGGAATCGGCAACAACTGATCCAACTTAAGTCGGTGTTGCTCATCCACCACACCCGTCATTTCGATGGCTGTCATCGGCGTTTCCATCGTTACTTCTCCTCTCCATATTGTGTGTACGCATTATAGTGGTTTCTTCAGGAGGCGTCAATTTCCCCTGAATATACTACTCCTACAGGCCTACTCCGCTTCCCGCAGGATTAACCTTATGGGAGCTGCACTGAACCCAAAGCGGGCCCGCAGGTTATTGATGACAAACCTCCTGAAGGGTTCGCTGGCTTTGGAGACGTTTTTCAGAAAAAGGATGAAAGTGGGAGGATCTGTCTTAATTTGGGACATATATTTTAGCTTGAGGGCCGAGAAACCGGCCGTCTGAGCCTTTTGGGCTATCTCCTGAAGCAACTCGTTCAGTTTCTTGGTACTTATCTTTTTAGATCTTTCCTGGAAGACCTGAAAGATGGTCTTGAGAAGCTTATTTAAACCCATGCCCGTTTTGGCAGATACTCTTACCACGGGAGCAAAAGCAAGATCAGCCAGCTTCTCTGTTGCTGCCTTGTTCATAGCCAGCCTTTCCTCCTCCGCCAGCTTATCCCACTTGTTCAAGACAAAGATTATGGAACATCCCCTCTTCAGAGCTTCCCAGCCAATGGTTACATCTTTTCGCGATATCTCCGCTGAGCCGTCGATAACCACCAGAGCTATCTGACCTCTCTCCAGGGAGCGGTAAGTGCGTATTACGCTATAGTAGTCCACGTCATCGTATCCACTTTTCTTGGTTCTGATACCGGCTGTGTCTACAAACTGGACCATGAGGTCATCCATTTTGACCACGGTATCTATGGCATCTCGGGTGGTGCCAGGAAGATCGGAAACAATAACCCTCTCCTGGCCCAGAATGCGGTTGAGGAGAGAGGATTTACCCACATTGGGTCGGCCGACGATGGCAATGGAGAGGTCGACCTTGAGTTCCCCTTCCTTGACTGGAAGATATTTGACCACCCCATCTAAAAGATCGCCTACACCTATCCCATGCAGAGCCGAGATGGCTATGGGATCACCAAAACCCAGGGAGTAAAACTCCATATGGGAGTAGTGATCTTCCGGATTATCTATCTTGTTAACCACCAGAAATACAAGTTTGGTTACTTTCCGCAGAGCAGAGGCTACCTCCAGATCGGAGGGAAGTAGTCCCTCTTTGCCATCAACCAAAAACAGGATAAGATCTGCCTCTTCCATGGCCAGAGTAGCCTGCCTGACCACATCCTGGTGTAGCTTTTCCCCGGATCTCAAGTCCAGGCCGCCGGTATCTACCAGTTGGAAAAGACGTCCTCTCCAGTCAGCGACCATGTATTTACGGTCTCTGGTGCTGCCCGGCTTTTCCTGAACCACCAGTTCCGAGCTCTGGCAGATCCGGTTAATCAAAGTTGATTTGCCCACATTGGGCCGACCTACTACAGCTACGACAGGCAATCTGATCAAGAACTACCACCTCAAAACAAACTGTACTAAGATATCCAGACTGGGGTCTGTTCACTCCATTTCTTATTTCTTCCCGGCTCTACTAAGGCCCCTGGGAATAAGGCAGATGAAGCCAAATGGCTCTGTCCCCTGGTTCTTGAAGTGATGAACTTCATTGGGAGCAATGTAGATGGCATCTCCAGGCTTTAACTTCCTCTCCCCATTTTCTCCTACAACTGCACCTTCACCCCGTACCACGAAGACCTCATGCTCAAAGGGATGTCGGTCTTCTTTAGTGTATCCTCCTGGCTCGAACTCAAAGTATCTCATCTCAAAGTTAGGCACCCCAATCTCCTGGGATAGGAGCCAGCGCACCGTCGCTTTTTCAGCATGATCGGGATTGACTTCCTCTGCTTTTACATCATCAATGCTGGTGACATACATGAGCAATTTCCTCCTTGGACTTGACCATAGTTGCGGTTTTTCCTGTGTCTGATTCCAGGCTTAAGTCGTGATCTCTCTTCCCCCCTACAGTATTTCGGCCTGGAATGGACTGGACAAAAGCTTTCCCCTCAGATCTTACCACTCGTATAGAAAGACCGGTGTTCTCTTTCAGTTCATGCAGGCTCATTCCATCTAAGGTGCGGCCATAGGAGTTAAATATGATATCGGGCAGAAGAACCACTCTCTTAGCGCAGTCTGAGCTGGAAAGAGCTTCTATTATGTCTTTCCCGAAAAGAAGTCCGGTGACTGTAATCCGGGGCCCCAAAGAACTGTTGGGTACTGCCAGCAGCTCCACATCCATCTGATAAATACTCAGCACCTTTTGTAACACTTCTGACAGAACGGGTTTGGCAGCTATCCCTGTAACTATCAGTAAAGGAAGGGATGGAGCTCTAATGGTCATCTTTGCTCTCTTCTCTGCTCCACCCCCGATTCTTGCCTGAGAAAGCATCTTCTCCAGGTATGCTTCTGCCTCATCCATAAAGAGTCTGCAGAGACCAATGCCGTTTTCCAGTTGCTCAAAATGGTCATAATAAGTCCTTTCCGGAAAGGGCTTCCTGGCCAGCATAAAGAACTCATCGGCAGCAAATACAGTATTTCTACCCCTCTTAGCTCTGAAGGCCTGTTGCCACCGCTCCACGGTCTCAATTAGTTCCCCAGCCTTCTCTGGAGTGCAATTGACGATCCGTGGATGACCATGGAAATGATTCCCCCTGGCGACAGGTACAATGCCAACTGTGTTTATGTGGTTGTACTTGAACAAAAGATCGGCCAGAGTACTTTCCAGGACAGTCCCATCATTTATTCCTGGACAGAGAACAATCTGGATGTTGGTCGAGACTCCCTGGCAGTCCAGGTATTGCAGCATCCTGAGACCATGTTCTGTCCGAGATGTGCCCATGAGAAAGGACCTCACCTGAGGCGAAGTGCTATGGAGAGATACATAAAGAGGGCTGATGCGAAATTTGACTATCCTCTCTGCCTCTTCCTCAGTCAGGTTATTCAGGGTAATAAAATTGCCGTGAAGAAAAGAAAGCCGGTAATCATCATCCTTAAAATAGAGAGTCCTCCTTAACCCGTTGGGCATTTGATCCACAAAACAAAACAGGCAATTGCTATTGCATTTCTTGACCCCATCAAAAAGAGAATTCTCAAATTCAATTCCCAGGTCCTGGGATTCTTCCTTTAATATGTGTAGAGTAATGAGATTACCGTCTCTCTGCATGAGCAACTCCAGCTCCGGCTCCTGGATCAGAAGCTGATAGTCAAAGACGTCTCTCAGTCTGTTTCCATTCAGGCTGAGAAGCCGGTCACCTGGCCTTATCCCCCACCTTTCGGCTACGCTCTCCCTGGCTACCTTGCGGACCAGAGCTTTTGCTCCCATCGCTTCCAACGTCCTATCTCGAATATGTCCTTGGTCTATCGGATCACAGCGCCCTACCATGTTTCAGCTCAGGGGCTCCTGAGGAGATGACTTTGATCTTCTGCACAATCTCCTCGATTATCCAGTCGGGTGTAGATGCTCCAGCGGTGATTCCCAGGGTCCCGACCTCCTGGAAAAACCGCTCTTCTATCTCTTCCGCGGTCTCCAAATGAAAGGTATGAGCATTGACCCCTTTACAGATCTCTGCCAGCCTGGTGGTATTAGCACTGTTTCTGCCTCCCACCACCAGCATCAGATCAGTTTTTCTAGCCAGCTCCAGGGCTGATCTCTGACGAAGCATGGTGGCATTACAGATGGTATTGTAAACCCGAAGCTCCCCTACTCTTTTGATTAATTCACTCACCAGAGCAACCAGGTTGGACTGAGATTGGGTGGTCTGGACTACCAGCCCCACTTTTCTTCGGCGGGGGAGGTTGTTGACCTCATCGGCACTCTCCAGGACTATGTGTTCCCCAGCGGCACAGGCCACAATGCCATTGATCTCAGGGTGGCCCCTCTCCCCCAGGATGACCAAAAAGTAGCCCTCCCTGACTAAAAGGGAGGCCTTATCCTGCACCTTACGTACATAGGGACAGGTAGCATCGATCACCCTCAATCCCCTGTTTTTAGCTTCCAGGATGACTTTTGGGTCAATCCCGTGGCATCTGACTATAATAATGCCCCCTCCTTCTACCTCATGGATGTCTTCGACGGGAAAGATTCCCCGCTCCGTGAGTTTATTTATCACCTGAGGGTTGTGGATTAGGGGGCCCAGGGTGTAGATAGGACCTCCCCTTTGTTCCGAGGCGTCCAGAGTCATCTTGATAGCCCGGTTAACACCGTAACAGTAGCCAGCATGCTTGGCTAGAAGGATGTCCATGCTCTCTTTCCCTGGAAAGTTATTCCGGCTCTTCTACCAGATCCACCACCTGGGGATGAACCAGACTCAATAGGTCAGAATAATTCATCCTCACTGAATCAACGTGAGTTCCACCGGTAAAGACTATCTTCTCTGCCTGAAGTCGTTCATCTACATAGACCGGGAAGCCAAATAGGGCACCGATGGGAGGGATAGCACCCACCTCAAAGCTGGGAAATTCCATCTCCAGCTCCTCCTCCAGAAGCAGCCGCGCGTCGCTGTGCCCCATCAATATTTTCAGCTTTCTGGCATCCAATCTGGAAGAGCCAGGCAGGACCACAATAGCCCTTTTGCCTTTAGCCTTCACCACCAAA
>NZ_BLRZ01000053.1 GCF_013281975.1 Candidatus Hakubella thermalkaliphila
TAATTGAACCACAACATATTGTATGTATTCAGGTAAATGACGCTGTAGGGTTAAGTTATGCGGCACGTCGGTGGTGAATTATTTATCCTTAAGCCAGTAGTAGTCTTTAGATGATGCAGTAATACGCTCTTTATATTATGCTGGGGATAGGGGAGAGGAGGGGCTCTCCTTACTTTGAGGCTTTGTCCAGCTCGATTATCATGGCTTCTTCTTCACAATCTGGAAATTTAATACAATTGATGCAATCTCCCCAGATCTTTTTGGGCAGCTCGTTTTTGTCGATGATTCGGAAACCAAATTTCTCGAAAAATTGGGGGATGTAGGTAAGGCAAAAGATCTTGGAGATGGAAAGTTGCTGGGCTTCCTCCAGGCAACTTCGGACAAGTCGACTTCCAATACCTTTGCTATCACAGCCTTCCTGTACTGCCAGGGCGCGGATCTCGGCCAGATCTTCCCAGCAGACATGCAGGGCCGCACAGGCAACAATGCCATCATCAATGGCATAAACAAAGAAGTCCCGAATATGTTCGTAAATGGAGCTTAAAGATCTGGGCAGCATTAGACCCTTGGAGGCATAAAAATTAATCATTTCCTGGATCTTCCTGGAGTCCTCTACTCGGGCCTTTCTGATCACTGACTGAGATCCTTTCCTTGAGTTATAGAGAAATTATAGCACATAGACTATCCAGAAGCCGCCATGAAGATTTGTCAGAAAAAGCGGCCCGAAACAGATTCAGTCAGTTTTCGGCAATCCTTATGGTATCTTTTGTTTTATTAACTCGTTTGGGATATAATCAGACCGAAAGGAAAGATCAGTATATGGAGACGAAGAGGACAGTACACATGAGGGATCACAAGGATGAGTCGGGTAACAAACGAGGGTTTAAATTTGGGGAAGTTCTCGGTGAAAAGACTGACGAGGAACTCAAGGAGATGTTAAAGAGTCTCTATGCTGATGAACGGAAGCTTTCCTACCAGCGGCGCCTTATTCATGGCCGCATCGATATACTGAAAGAGGAGTTGGTCAGGAGACTGAAGCAAAAGCTGGAAAGAGGGGAAGCAATTGCTGAAGATCTGGACATCGAGGATCTTACTCGGATCCTGGCTCACCCTTCTCCTCCGCTGCTTGAACCAGATATAAATGAGGAGGTCTGAGGTCTAGAGTGGCTGGCAGTTCAGGAGAAAAAGCAGTGGAAGAGGAACCAACCAAGGCCTTCAGAGAAAAATGCTTTAAGATGGTAGACTAGAGTGGATCGGGAAGAAAGTGATTTGCCCCAATTGTAATCAAGAGAACAAAGACAACGGTATATATTGCAGCTTCTGTGGAGCGGATATGAGTTCCTCTGTTTCTACGGCTGACAAGACGGGATTCATCGAACCGCCAGAGATGGAGGAGGAGGAAGGCGCGACTACCGAACAACAGGTGGTTGAGCTGGTCTCAGAAGAAGAGTATCCTATATTATTAGTGCTTAAAGGGCCAAACAAGGGGAGCAGGTACCCTCTTGTTGCTAGCGAAATATCTATAGGAAGAAACACTGATAGTGATATTTTCCTGGATGATATTACCGTTTCCAGAAAACATGCTATATTGAAAAAAACTGATCGTGGTTTTTTGATCAGGGACCTGGGAAGTCTCAACGGTACTTACGTCAATAGAGAAAGAGTAGAGGAAGCTATCCTTAAAGATAAAGATGAGCTGCAGATTGGCCGGTATCGGTTGATCTATATTCACAAAGACGAGAGCCAGGGAGACCAGGGAAGCTAATTTTGGGTAGAGGTAAAAGCTACTATACCATCGGTGAGGTAGCCAACTTACTCAAGGAAAAATACAGCGACCTATCCATCAGCAAGATCCGCTACCTTCATAGGAGAGGTCTTCTTACTCCCGATCGGACCGCGGGAGGGTACCGAAAGTTCACCCAAAAGGATCTGAAGCAACTGGACACTGTCCTCAAATTACAAAGAGACAACTACCTACCTCTGGAAGTTATCAAAGAGAAAATCAGCCTCAAAAAGAAGGGCCCTGATCTCACCGAGGTGGTCGCCCCGGGTGATATTGCTCAGATCTCTTTCGATGAGTTACTGGATCGCTCCAAAGATCTGGGTCCCCTTTCTTTAGAACAACTTGTCGGTATCAGCGAGCTTGACCAGGAGCAGGTTCTGGAGATGGAGTCTTTTGGGCTTATAAGTTCTTCTAAAGGAGAGGAGGGTGCTTTTTTCGATGGGTTCGACCTTCAAATAGTGAAGACAGTAAGCCAGTTCTCCTCATATGGAATTTATCCCAGACACCTCAAGATGTTTGAAAATTTTACGGAAAGATCGGCTGCTTTTATAGAGAGTGTCATCCTTCCCAAACTAAGATCGAACAATCCTGAGCAACGGCAAAGTGCGGCTCAGGAGGCGGATGATCTTAAGACTCTAGTTCTTAAGCTTCAGTTCTTTCTTCTAGAGAAGAAGGTAAGGAGCTTACTGAGATAGAATTGCTGGAACAGAAACCTCTATTGTTTAGATTTTAGCCAAAGTAATGTATGCGAACTAATGATGAGTATGCTCATTTTTTTTCGAAAACCGCTGGTCTTCCTCTTCCTGGTAACTTTTCTCCTCCCTATTGTTGTCCCGTCTCTGGCCTTGGGGGAAACCTTTTCGCCGTCCGAGCCCGAAATTTCAGCCGGCTCGGCCGTACTTATCGATGCCGATACAGCACAGGTCCTGTGGTCCAAGAATTCGAAGGAGGCTCGTGCTCCTGCCAGTCTGACCAAGATGATGACCGCCATAGTGGTATTGGAGAAGAGCGACCTGAAGGATCCGGTTACTATTTCGGAAGAGGCGGCTGCTGTGGGCAAGTCAGAGATATGGCTTTTAGCCGGAGAAGTCCTGAGTGTGGAGGACCTCCTTTATGCCATCTTGCTACGCTCTGCTAACGACGCCGCTGTGGCTTTGGCGGAGCATGTAGCGGGGAGCGAGGACCGTTTTGTTCAGTTGATGAACCAAAAAGCCAGAGAGATCGGAGCTTCTCAGACCAATTTCGTCAATGTTACTGGCCTTGATGCTGAGAAACATCTTTCCACAGCTTACGATCTGGCCGTGATTGCCAGATATGCTATGCAGAATGGGACTTTTGCCGGAATTGTAGCCACAGATAAGTGGACTATTTCTTGGGCCGGCCATGAGGACAGAGAGATAGAGAATCTCAATCCTCTTCTTAAAGATAATGCTTTCATTACCGGTGTCAAAACAGGCTACACAGAAAAAGCTGGGTGGTGCCTGGCAGCCTCGGGCACAAAGGATGGGAAAAACCTCATATCCATCATCCTGGAGAGCGAGAACCAGGATCTTCGGGGTGAAGATGCTCTGGCGGTTTTGAACTACGGTTTCAACAACTTTGAAAGGAAGAAGATCATCGATCAAGAAGTTGCCACTTTCGTGTTTCAGACATCTGATGGAACTGCTCCAGTCAAAGTAGCCCCTCAAGAGGATCTGGGGGTACTTTTGCCTAAAGATAAAAAGGTTACTGTGACGGCCCGCTATATGCTTATGCAGGACATCTCTGACCCCTTGAGTAGGGGAGAGAAAATCGGGGAGATCTCTCTTTGGATGGGAGACGACCTGCTGGGCCAGGAGGATCTGGTCAGCCCGGAGCAAATCTCTGAGACTCAACAGGCGGAGAGGGGAAAAGCTACTCCGGAGCAAAGAAGTGCCAGCCTCAGTTACCCCGATTATGCGGTTCTGGCCGCTTTTGCTCTTCTGCTCCTTCTATCCATTTTGAGGCTGCTTAGATTGGCGCTGAGCGGGTATTAATTGCCTGGCCAGGAAGTGTTTCCTGGAGGAAATAATGTGCCCCCGATAGCACATGAAAGGAATGTACCTATGATCGTTCCATAATCGCTGGGTGTGGGATTGAGTAACAATTGGAGCGCCTATTTATATCCATTGACCAGGACTTTGGTCATGCTTACCGTAAATGGTCAGAAATTCCCACTGATGTTGGGACAGTCGCACCTATTCCTCTTCCAACATCTTCAGGTATAATATTCGGATGGACGCCGGGGCATCTTATGTTTAAGGATAGATACGAAGCTGGGAGGAAATTAGGTCAGACTCTCAGCAAAAAAAGGTATAAAGCTCAGCCCATTGTCCTGGCTATTCCCCGAGGCGGAGTAGTGGTGGGGTACCAGGTAGCCAAAGAACTCGGTTGTCCTCTTGATATTATTGTGCCCAGAAAGATAGGGGCTCCCCATAATCCGGAGTATGCCATCGGAGCAGTTGCGCAAGATGGTTCTATGGTCTTAGATCAAAAAGTGGTCAAAAGTTTAGGGATATCATCTTCTTATTTGGAGGAAGCGAAGAAAGGAGAAATAGAAGAGATCGAAAGACGGATGAAAATGTATCGGAAAAATCTCTCTGAGCCTCAGATTGTGGGAAAGACAGCCATTATTGTGGATGACGGTATTGCCACTGGTTCGACGATCAAGGCTGCTATTCTTTCTGTGAAAAAGAAAAACCCGGCCTTGCTGGTGGTGGCTGTGCCAGTAGGATCTCCTGACTCAATAGCAGAGATTAAGCCTTTGATTGATGATATGGTGGTGCTGGCAACGTCTCCCTATTTCGCGGCAGTGGGGCAGTTCTATCAGAATTTTGGACAGACCAGTGACCAGGAGGTCATTGGCTTACTACAAAAAGCCAGTGGGCCACAATGAGGCCCCAAAAAACTGGTAAGGAAATAATGGCAGAACTGCAAAAACCAAATTTTGAATCAATTTGCCCTCCGATTTAGATTCGCAGGATGGGGCCAAATACTTAAATTTGGCCCTTTTTACAGGGACGCCAACAACGGCTCGAAAACGTGGCGCCGGGGCGCTCTTCTGGAGATTCGAGCACAACTGAGAAAAAGGAGTTAATGAGAATGGTAAGAAAGGGGAAAGTGATAGTCACTGGTTTCGGAGTAATTTTACTGCTAGCCTTGTTTCTGGTTCTGATGCTGGTCTCATCTTGCAAAAAAAGTGAGACCCCTGCTTCACCTGCAGAAGAGGAGACAACTGCCGTTAGCCCAGTTACCACTGAGGAGATCTCTCAGGAGCAAGAGGAAGTTCCAGGTGGGCCATACAGTCCTTACGATGGTAAGGAAGTGGATCAGGACATCTCGAACTTGAGACCTTTGGCCATAATCGTGGAAAATCTCCCGGTCGCCAGACCTCAATCAGGGCTAACTAAAGCCAGTGTCGTATATGAGATAGTGAGTGAAGGGGGGGTTACCCGGTATGTAGTCATCTATGGTCCCAACATCAACCCTGAGATTATTGGACCGGTAAGAAGTGCCCGACCCTATTATGTAGAAATAGCGCACTCCTTTGATGCTCTTTTTGCCAGCTTTGGAGGCTCCGAGCAGGCCGTCAAGGTTATAGACTATTTGGAGATCCCGGATATTGATGCCATCAGAACCGGGGCTCCTCATTGGAGGGATCAGAGTAGATCTGCCCCCAACAATGCTTACATGAATGCCAACAAGCTCAGGGCGTTTGCTGAGAACAAAGGATACTCCCTTTCGGGAGGCAGGTCACCCTTCCTGTTTAAGGAAGATGCTCCTGAGGAGGGAAGCGGAGAACCAGATACCATAGTGGTCAACTTCTCCCAGCCATCCTTCGAGGCCAAGTTTGTCTACAACCTGGAAGGCAATGATTACCTCAAATACGTGGCTGGAAATCCCCATGTGGATAGGGAAACCGGGGAGCAGATAAGAGTTAAGAACGTGATTGTCCAGATCACCGACATAGTTAATGTCGGAGGTGAACCAGGCCACGTGGCGGTTAGAACAACCGGCGAGGGCCAGGCCTTTTACTTTCTGGATGGAAAGGGGATATCCGGTACGTGGAGGCGAGAAGGGGTGGACGACCCCTTCGCCTATCTGGACCAGGATGGCGCTCCGGTCAAGTTTAATAGAGGTCAGATTTGGGTCTGCTTTGTGCCCTCTGAAGAAAATCTGGCTGCCACCAGTCTGGGCGACTAAGCGAGGTGCTGGGAGGCTATGGACACTATACTAGGACCTATGTTGATCTCGGCAGAGGAAATTCGCCAGCGAGTGGCCAGCCTGGGTGAGGAAATTACCAGAGACTATCAGGGGAAGGACCTTATCCTGGTCAATGTTTTGCGGGGAGGGGTGGTCTTTCTGGCTGATCTCATAAGAGAAATAAAGCTCCCTCTGGCCATTGACTTCATGGATATTTCCAGCTACGGTATCTCTGAAGGCAGTTCGGGGGTAGTTCGCATAACCAAAGATTTAGTGGATAACATTGAGGGTAAAGATGTTCTTATCGTAGAAGATATCATTGATACAGGCTTAACTCTGAGGTATTTACTGCGTAACCTCAAGGCTCGAGAGCCTGCAACTCTGGAAGTTTGCACATTGTTGGATAAGTCGGTTCGAAGAATAGCAGACATAAAGATAAAATATAAAGGTTTCGACATTCTGGATAAATACGTAGTAGGTTACGGTCTGGACTTTCAGCAGAAGTACCGAAATCTGCCTGATATCTATGTAATAAAGGATGAGAAATTCGTAGATATACTGGATAAAATCTAAAGGGATGGCTGGTAGAGACAATTATGAACGGGAACCAGGATGACGTCAAACTGATGCATTTAGAAGGTGTGAGAATAGAGCTTTCCTCGCAAAAACCCATAGTTCTGCTCAGGGAAGAAAAAGGGAACCGCTATCTCCCCATATGGATCGGCGTCTTTGAGGCCACAGCCATAGCCCTGGAAATGGCTGGAGTAAAGACACCGAGACCCATGACTCATGATCTGATTAGCTCTATTTTCAAGAAAATGGGTATTGTTGCGCACAAGATCGTGGTGGACGGCCTGATCGACAATACTTTCTATGCCACTATTCTTTTGGAGCATCGGGGTCGGAAGTATCAAATTAGTTCCCGGCCCAGTGATGCTATAGCCATTGCTGTAAGAGAGAAAACCCCTATTTTTGTATCTGAGACTGTTCTGGAAGCAGCCAGCATCGTTATCCAGTCTCTGGAGGAAGAGGTTCAGAAATTCCGAGACTTCCTGAACTCGGTGGAGCCAGAAGACTTCAATAAATGATATTTCCCAGAAACCGCCTGTAATTCTGCTATCCAGCTTACAGCTTCTACTTTTTGCATCTTTTTCCCCCAAAATATTTTTCCCCCAAAATATTGACAAAAGTTCTCTAAAGACTTATAATTACTTCCAGGTAATTACCTCTAAGTAATTCCCAATGGAGTAATTACATGCAAGTAATCTCTGGCCAGCAAGGTAAAGAGAGGGGATACAGGTCTACTCAGGTATGTCGAATTGTCGGGTTGACCTATAAACAGTTGGATTATTATGCCCGTACCAGGTTTATTGTCCCCAGCATCCGGGCGGCAGAGGGATGTGGTTCCCAGAGACTTTACAGTTTTAAGGACGTCCTCCAGTTAAAGATAGTGAAGAGACTTCTCGATGCAGGGGTCAGTCTTCAGAAAATAAGGAAGACCAAGAGCTTTTTGGAAAGTCTTCACTCCTCCCTCCATAATGTAACACTCCTTTCCGACGGCAACACCATTTACGCCTGCTACTCTCCGGAAGAGATTGTCGATACTCTCCAGAGAGGACAGGGTGTGTTTGGCGTTGCTGTGGGAAAAGTGCTGGAAGAGTTGGAGGGAGATATAGAACGTCTTGATGGGGGAGCTGCGATGACCAAAAGTGGCCGATCAGGTTCAGAGATTTCAGGACAGACCTAATGTCAGAAAAGCTATCAGCTCGGAGACAAGATCCGAATCACAAGACAATTCAGAAACAATCCATAAAACGTAGAAAGAGAACAAAGGAAGATGTCGTCTCCTTTGCTCATAAGAGCGAAGCAGAATTCGCCAAGATTTTGGACTTCTATCGCATTGAGTGGGAGTATGAGCCCAAGAGTTTTGCTATCGAGTGGGATGAGCAGGGGAAAGTGACCAGGTGGTTCACTCCTGACTTTTATCTTCCGGAATTTGATCTCTACATCGAGCTGACCACCATGAACCAGAGGCTGGTCACCAAAAAGAATCAAAAGCTTAGACTGATGAGGGAGTTATACCCCGACGTCAGATGCAAGCTTTTTTATAAAAAGGATTTTGATAGTCTCCTATTGAAGTATAAATGAGCACATTGGGGAGACCGATTCTTTGCCTTCGACAAACACTTCATGATGGCCGGATATGTTTTGATCCCACCTCAGTAACCCCTCTCTACGAAAGTTAGTTAACATAATGTAGATTATCGGAAGTAACTCTCTGGATAAGCTATGCGGGTACCAATTGATCTGAAGTCTGTTCACAGAAATTTTACTAAAACCGTCCTTTACCAGAGCTTGAAGAAACCAGCGACGGAAATAAGATCCTGTGAGGCTGAGACAACCTTCGATTTTTGTGTCATAATGGAAACTGGCCAGTTGTTTAGAGTTAGTTGCCTCACTCTGTGTAAAAGTACTTATTCTTAAAAAGTACTTCTTCTCAGCAAGCGCACAAACTGCATGTTACTCTGTGCTTTTCTCTAAGATGGTTCTGTTTTCTAAGAGATTTTCTAAGGAATTATGTTCTCTGGCAGTAGCTATTAATAGAGAGTTCAAAAATGAGCACAGCAGGCTGTTCGGCCATCTTAGTCAGGTCTGTCTGGCATCGTTGTTTTTACATAATTTGCTATCTGGATGATGCTCCGCAGAGGGTCCTGAAACTTTGTAACATTATGTAACAAAGTCCATCACTTCTCTTTGCATCTCGTGCTCAATGTGCTTGGGGGCTTCCATTACCCCAGACTCCCCCTGATCTTTCCCATCTTGATAATGCATTCAGTCACAAAGCTGAATCCATCCTCTACCACAGGGAGTCTCTCCGCATTTGATTCCAGAGTAGCGGAGAGGAAGGGCTGAATAGACCGCATAAGGGTACGATAGAGGGAGTCCGTTTCCGTGGTTGGGCCTATTTTTAATTGGAGGGTCTCTGCGGTGATCTTTACGTCTTCTTGCAGCTCCTCTATAACCTCCTCTCTAAAAAAATGGCTGGCGTTTTGCAGGTCCACAAATCTGGCTGCAAAAGTCAAATCTGAGATAAGACCCGGATAGTAGCCTAAAAGTTCCTGGACCGCATTCTGGCCAAAGATTCTTCTCAACTCTCGCAAACCTCGGCCCGTACCAATAAACTCCGGTGGTATACCCAGGCTGTATAAGGCTCCGGTAAAACTAATGGCCCTGGGGAGCTCTTTGTAAGGGTCTACCCTCACCATCTCCAAAAAATCTTTAAGTCCATCATGAGGGACCAACTCTGCCAGTCCTTGAGGATCGGCTGTGGCGCGAGCATAGCCAGAAGGGCCTTTACGGACCAGCCGGTCTCGTTGCTTGGGTATCAGATCCGACACCCGGCCAATCAGGAGAAAAATTTTACTGAAGGTCTTGAGGTACTGGAGGAAGAATATGGCTATGACATTTATCAGATATTTTCTCTCCTCAGGCGTGTAAGAGAGAGGCCTGGCCTGGGGCAACTTCTGTCTGAAGAAATTGACCAGCAGGCGCGTTTTCTCATAACCATGGTCATATCTGAGGGCTGACTGGATGGTGACAGTTCTTGCCCCTCGGAAGTCCTCCAACAGGTTGACGACATTTTCCTCCGTCACATGACCTCGAAAAGGAAGAGCTCCACCACCTAAAATAGGCAGGGCCTCCAGACCGTAGAACTCTCCAATCCTATGACCCTCGGCGATAGCAATTTTATTAGCCAGAACTGAGGGAATGTGTCCATAGACGAGAGCCGAATCGGAACGCCCCACCATATAGCGTATACGATCTACTCGATATCTTTCTTCCTGACAGATCCTCATATAGGAGGTAAAGAGGTCGGCGAAACTAAGAAGGCTGGGAACCTCCTCCACCAGAGGAATAAGTTGTACTGTATTAGGATCCCCCATGAGGCCAAATTCCTTCTCTCCCAGAGCTATGACATCAGCAATCCTTCGACGTACAGCCACCATCTCCTGGGGGGTTTTGCTCATAGGATGAATGACCTCAGTTATGGCAGGAACCCTGGAGACCTGGGAGACATCGTAATTAGCCTCAATGACCGACATAAGAGCCATGAGTTGCTTGAAAACAGTTTCCTCCGTAGCGTTTGATATTCTGGGGGTAATATTGACATCTACACCAGGATAAATTCCTCTTTCCAGAAGACGCAGGACAATTTGTCCGGTCTGGTGGTAGGGAGTCAGCTTACCCTCGAAGTCAACCATCGCTTCTTCGATACCCAGGCCAAGAGGCTGAGGAGTCAGAGAAAATACAGCTTCTTCCACTTCCTCCTGGATAGCGATGTAGCGGGAGGCGCAATCAGGGTGTTGGGTCATCATAGAAGATGGGACTTTAGCCATGGGTTGCAAGAGCTCCTCCTTTTGGGTAATATCTGCTGGATCAAAAGACCATTCGAAGCTGTTACGGTGTATGGCCTTTCCGTCTCGGGGACTTTAGACTCCGGTACTCCCAAAGCCTCCTTCTCCTCTCTCTGTAGCATCCAGTTCGTCCACCACTTTGATCTCTGCCTGAATAACTTGCTGGATGACCAACTGACAGATCTTATCCCCTTTCCGTATTTTGAAACTTCTTTCTTTATCCAGGTTGATCAGGATCACCGATATCTCTCCCCGATATCCAGCATCGATCAAACCGGGCGAATTGAGGACTCCTATACCCTCCTTTATGGCCAACCCCGAACGAGGCTGGACAAAGCCTGCATACTCAGGCGGAAGGGAAATAGCTATCCCCGTAGGAATAAGGGCTCTCTCTCCTGGCCCTATCTCTGTCTCTATGCGACTATAGAGATCCAGTCCAGCATCCCAAAGATGGGCATACTGAGGAGTAGGAAGAGATGGATCAAGTTTTTTTATTTGAACAATCATCAGATACCAACAACATATCTTATCTTCAATTTACAAGAGTATAACTGAGCAAACCCTTTAAGGCAATAACTTGACTAGCCGTGACTGTCCCAACCTCGGTGGGAATTTTTGAACATCTAGAGTAGGCAAGACAAAAGTCCTGGTCAATGGACATAAGTGAGCGCTTCAATTGTTATTAAAACCGGTGCCCAACGATTATGGGACGATCGCAGTAGCCGCGAAACCCTCATTTTTGACTTGAACTAAGCTGGTCAGGAATTTAAGGCTTGCTGACCTAGATAATTTTAATGTTAACGCTCCAACTCGAGGTTCAAACTCTTACGAGAAACAAGGGAATCTCCCTCTATTTCAAAGACTTGTTCCTGAAGATCGATATAGGCTATATCATCTCGCTCCAGAAACAGATTCTGCCAACTGGAAGCAATGGCGAAAATAGCCAGAGCCATCACCGCCAGGAAGAAGACTAAAAGAGAAACGAGATACACACGACTGTAGGATATACTATTTCCGTAGTCCATATTCTCCTATTCCCTATCTTCGAACATATGTTTGCTGTAACAAGTCTAACCTTAGCACGAACATATGTTCGTGTCAAGGACATTTTAAAGGGACCTTACTGTCTCTAGCTGGAATTCAAACTCCAGTGAGAAGTGAGGAGACGTATCTTCGAGCCATGCTCCTGAGGAGCGCCATAGCTTGTATAGCTTACTGTGAGGAGGACCGTGATCGTTGGCCGAGACATCCTCTAGCGCCCTACTTCGGCAGAAGTTTTAGAAATGGTAACAAAGATTGCTCCGGATGCAGAAATGAATTCTATGTTGGTAATGCTGCCGGGCATGAAGTAAATAGCCCCTTGTGCCCCCAGTGTGAAAAAACTATAATTAAGCGCGTTTATTTGACGACGTTGTTTCACAATGCAAAAAGAGATGTGTGTGAATTTTGTGGCTATAAAATCCTCCGACATACGGAAATAAGATGAGAGGGTGTCTGGAGTACTCTAATGGTTAACTGGGCGCAGGTGCTATTTAATTCAGGGGTCACGGGAAGCCTCTACCTCATTTCAGCCGTAGGGCTTACTTTGACCTATCGTCTTTCCCATTTTCCTAACTTTGCTCACGCCGAATTTATGACTCTGGGCACCTATATGGGCTATTTTGTGGCAGAGCAGCTTGGTTTAGGTTTCCCCTTTGCCTTCGTTGCTGCTTTTCTGGCATCAGGGGTGCTCGGTTCTTTGTGCTACAAAGGAGTCTTCCAACCACTGGCCAGGCGTGGCGCCACCATAATCCATCTAATGGTAGCGACAATAGGTTTGGGCTTAGTAATCAGGCACTCCGTCGGGGAGGTGTGGGGATGGTCTCCCCTCTCCTTCAAAGTTGTCTGGTCCTCCTTTGATGTGGGACCGGTCAGGGTCAGCGGCCTTTGGTTGTGGCTCATCTTTGCTGCTCTGGTCATGGCCGGGATTATGCATCTTGCCCTGGCAAAGACTAAGGGCCTGTCACAAAATAACATGATCAAGTTCAGGCATGATTTGGTTTGATGGTGTAGTTCCACTCACCATGAAAGGCGTCCTTAGTAACCGAGGTTCAACAGCAAATGGCATCCTGTGAAATACAATAATACGGTTTACCAGGCATTTTGTCCAGAAAGGAGGCCTAAAAAAGAAAAAGGGTAGTGACAATAAATTTGTGAAATATGGCCTTTTTCTATTGCCAACTGTCCTTAAAATAGCCATAATTTAACTAAGCTTAGGGATTAGGGAGTAAGTGACAATGGCCTTTATAAGGACAGTTAAGACCAGATCCTCCAGTGGGCAGGTT
>NZ_BLRZ01000054.1:0-9517 GCF_013281975.1 Candidatus Hakubella thermalkaliphila
GGGAGAAAGAGGGAGATTCAGAAAGAGCTGAGCTTCTTTGATCCAGGCCCCCGGTTGGGGGAAAAGGTCAAGGAGATAAGCCGCATCGATGGGCTTAAGTATATCTTTCAGGATCACAGTTGGTTGATGATTCGGCCTTCCGGCACAGAACATGTGGTACGTATCTATGCGGAGGCCTCAAGTGAGGAGAGATTAAGGAACTTGATGGAGGTGGGATTAGATTTTGTCAGGGGATAGAGAAGATATTCTGGACAATTACCAGGAGATAAGAAAGATAGATGTCCAGGGCATGTTGGAGATAGTGGAGGACTTTCCCAATCAGTGTATTCAAGCCGTGGAGATAGCCAAAGGAACGGATTTCTCGGGAGTGTCCGGCCCCTTTTCCTGCCTTTTAGTGCAGGGAGTGGGAGGGTCGGGAGTTAGTGGAGATCTGGTAAAAGCTCTGGTGGAGGAGGCTTTAGAGGTACCATTTCTGGTCAACAAAAGATATGGAACTCCTGGTTTTGTGGGTGAGTCGACCCTGGTCTTTGCGGTCAGTTACTCTGGAAACACCGAGGAGACTCTGATCCCCCTTCGGGACATTCTTTTCCGAGGGGCGGAGCTTATTTGCCTGACCTCTGGAGGTCAGTTGGCCGCCTTTGCTCGACAGAATGGTAAAGTTTTGATAGAGTTGCCCGGAGGGCTGCAACCCAGGGCAGCCATAGGTTATCTCTTTCTTCCCCTTCTTCTCTCCCTGGGCGAGCTGGGTATTTTTAAGATAGAAGAGGCGGATCTGGAGGAAAGCCTTGAGGTGTTGTCGGATATGGCCGAGGCGCTGGCTTTCCGGACTCCGGCCAGAGACAATCAGGCCAAGAAACTGGCCGCACTTCTATGGGGTAAGCTACCCATAGCCTACGGAAGTGAGGGCATAAGCGGGGCTGCAGCCCTGCGTTGGAAATGCCAGTTTAATGAGAATAGCAAGATCCCCTCTTTCTGGAATAGCTTCCCCGAGCTGAACCACAATGAGACCGTGGGTTGGGAGCTACTAAAAGACATTACCCGAAGATTCGCCCTGGTCCTGTTGCAGGATAAGAAGGGAAGAGTCAGAAATGCCCAGAGAATGGAGATAACCAAAGAATTGGTCAAAAAACAATTCGGACTGGTAACTGCGGTCAAAGCCAGGGGAGAGTCTCCCCTGGCCCAGTTGCTTAGCCTGATCTATCTGGGAGATGTTACCAGTGTCTATCTGGCTATTCTCAATGAGGTGGATCCCACGCCGGTGGAACGGATCAGAGCGCTCAAGGAAAATCTGGCCAGGTTGGGATGAATCTCTGGATCAAGAAAAGAGGCCGTCCAGTCATTTGGGGGCACCCCTTTGGACCAAGAGAGTAATTCCCTCATGAAAGTAGATCCTGTCAGAACCATAGAGTGGATGGGTAACTCCGTCCGACTTATAGATCAGCGTCTTTTACCGCGGCAAGAGAAGTATATCACCTGTCCGGATCACCTCTCGGTAGCCAGAGCCATCAAGGGGATGGCCATTCGGGGAGCACCGGCCATTGGGGTCGCCGCTGCTTTCGGCGTGGCCCTGGCGGCTCTGAAAGGTCGTAAAAGAAGTAAAGATCTCTTCCTGCAGGATGTAGAAGAAGCCTGCCAGATTCTGTCTCGCACCCGGCCCACGGCAGTCAACCTGTTCTGGGCCCTGGATCGAATGAAAAGGATTATGCAGCAAAACCGAGATCAGTCCGTAGAAAGCATTATCCTTTCTCTGGTGGATGAAGCCAGAAGAATTTATGAGGAGGATATTGAAATCAACAGAAAGATTGGAGAAAAGGGAGCTGAGCTTATCCGGTCCGGCTCCAACCTGCTTACCCATTGTAACACCGGTGCTCTGGCCACCGCAGGATACTACGGCACTGCTCTGGGAGTGATCAGAACTGCCTTTCTTCAGGGCAAACAGATCCACGTTTATGTGGATGAGACCAGACCCTTCCTGCAGGGGGCCAGGCTGACGGCGTGGGAGTTAATGAGAGAGAAGATTCCCATGACTCTGATCACCGACAACATGGCTGGCTATTTTATGTCTCGGGGAAAGATCGATGCTGTCCTGGTGGGAGCGGACAGGATAGCTTGTAACGGGGATACTGCTAACAAAATCGGAACCTATAGCCTTTCGGTTCTGGCCAGAGAGAACGGAGTGCCCTTTTATGTGGTTGCTCCTACCTCCACCATAGACCCGAAGATCGATAGCGGAGAAGAAATTGTCATTGAAGAGAGAGACCATCATGAGGTGGTGATGATCAATGACCGAAGAATTGCTCCAGAGGGGGTACAGGTGGCCAACCCTGCCTTTGACATCACGCCGGAGGGAAATATAAGCGCTATCATCACCGAAGCAGGGGTGTTCTATCCACCCTTTAAGGAAAAAATAGCAGAGTTAAGTCTTTTTCAGGAAGGAGAAGAGAAATGAGATGAAAACCATGATTTTGGCTGCCGGTCTGGGGACTCGCCTGAGGCCTCTTACAGAGTCCATTTCCAAACCCATGGCCCCCATAGTCAACAAGCCAGTCATGGAGCATATCCTGGAGCTTCTGGCTGCCCATGGTCTGATCAAGGTCATTGCCAATCTTCATTGCCACGCTGAGGCCATCCGGGCCTATTTTAAGGATGGCTCTCTATGGAATATCGAGCTGTCCTACTCCTACGAGGAACAACTCCGGGGGACGGCTGGGGGGGGTCAAAAAGGCGGCTGGATTTCTCAAAGGAGACACCTTTCTGATCATCAGCGGAGATGCCCTCACCGATTTGAACCTTACCAATCTGATCAAGTTTCACCAAAAGCAGGGCACTATTGCCACTATAGTTCTTACTCAGGTTGAGGACCCCTCCGACTATGGAGTAGTGCTCATAGATGAGGAAAACCAAATTACTGGATTTCAGGAGAAACCGCCCCGGGAAAACGCCCTCAGTAATCTGGCCAACAGCGGTATTTATGTATTTGAGCCGGAGATCTTTGACCTCATTCCAGAAGGGGTGTTCTATGACTTCGGCCGGGATCTCTTTCCTCTTCTTCTAGAGAAGAAAATCCCCTTCTGCGGCTACACTCATTCTGATTACTGGAACGATGTGGGTGACCTGGAAATGTATCAGCAGGGAAATTTTGATGCCCTTTCGGGGAAGGTGAAGGTGAAAATACCAGGGACTCTGGTCCAGGAGGGAATTTGGGTGGGAGAGGACTGTGAGATTCAGGAGGGAGTTATTATGGCTCCCCCCATCTGTATCGGCAATAATTGCTTGATCAAGAAGAATGCCAAACTGCTGGGGCCGGTGATCATTGGCAATGATACAGTAGTGGATGAGAGAGCGGTACTCTACAAAGGTATAAAATGGGGAAGTGGCTACATTGGCAAAGATGCCAGCCTCATCGGAGGAATAATGGGATATGCCACTTTTCTTAAGGACCAGTCGGCAGTTCTGCAGAATGCGGTGGTGGGGTCAGGATGTGTCATTGAGGGTGGAACCATCATTCATTCTAGCGTCAAAGTAATGCCCAATCAGATCGTAGAAAATGATCGCCACTGAGGCAGCATAGATAGATGAGCCGGAGAGAGAGTGGTCTCCTTTTCAAACTGTGGGAAGGACTTCGGGATCTGGTCTATCCTCCGGTCTGTGCCGTCTGCGGAAGCCCTGAGGAGAATTTTCTATGTAGCAGTTGTATGGAGCAACTGGAAAAGATTCACGAGCCCTGCTGTCTCTGGTGCGGTGCACCTGCCTCCGCACCAGTAGCGGACTGTTATGAGTGTCGCAACCGGGATTTTTTCTTTGAAAAAGCCAGGGCTTATGGTCTGTATGAGGGCAAACTGGGGGAGATGATCAAGAAATTCAAATTCAAGGGGGTTCGAGATCTCCACCCTGTTCTGGCTTCCTTCATTCACCAGACTTATCAGGAATTCTTTGGAAATGAGAAGTTTGACTTTCTGGAATTTGTCCCCCTGTCCAAAAAGAGACTTCGGGAAAGAGGTTTTAACCAGTCGGAACTACTGGCAAGGTCTCTTTCCTTGCGGACCGGGATACCTCTGTCCGGGGCTTTGGTTAAGACGAGAGAGACCGGAGACCAGGCCAGGGTGGGCAATTATGGGGAGCGGGAGGGGAACGTGAAGGATGCCTTTGCGCTCAAAGATAGAGGAGTTATGAGAGGCAAAAGTATTCTGCTTATTGACGATGTTTACACTACCGGGGCCACGGTGAATGAGTGTGCCGCGGCTCTCAAGAGGGGCGGAGCATACCGGGTGTGTGTGCTGACTCTGGCCCGCAGTGTCAAAAATGGCCCCTAGGAGCCGGGTCGGAAAGTGGGGAACATAGAAATTGCAGGTGTACCGTTCTCAAAAATATAGAAGTTGCAGGTGTACCATTCTCGCATAGGAGGTAGTGATGAAAACGGGCAAAGTGAAATGGTTCTCTACGGAGAAAGGCTACGGATTTATCCAGCAGGAGGATGGGCAGGACGTCTTTGTCCACTTCACCGCTATTGCCGGTGAGGGCTTTAGAAGTCTCTCCGAGGGTGATGTGGTGCAGTTCGAGATAGTGGAAGGGGAGCGAGGTCCCCAGGCCGCTAACGTGACCAAGATCTCATGATCTATCTTCTGTAGCCACTCCGGAGAGCTGGTTGGGTTACCCTTCGTGAGTCCATGCTGCTGACCGGCCTCCTCTTGCCGGATGTGAGCATTTTACCCATAATGGTCAGGTTAAAAAGTCGACTTTGGAAAAACAGGGGGGAAAGTTTTGGACATTCGGATCAAGAGTAGGAACACCGAGCTTACCGATGCCTTGAGGGAGTATACTTTAGATAAAATAAAAAAGGTAAGAAAGTATTTTGATGGCATACTGGAGATGGAGGTGGAATTAACCTATGAGAAGAACCCCAGTATATCCCAGAGCCACATTGCCGAGGTGACTGTTTTTACCAAAGGACCAGTCATCCGAGCTGTAGTGGCCAGTCCGGATATGTATGCCTCTATCGATCAGGTAGTAGATAAACTGGAGAGGCAGATCAAAAAATATAAGGGCAAGTTGATTGATAGAACCCAGCAGCCCAGGTCTACTAAACTTGTAGCCGATCTGTACAACAACAGCAGGTCTGCCGGGGAACCGAAGATTGTCAAAGTGAAGCAGTTTGCTATCAAACCTATGACGCCAGAGGCAGCGGCGCTGCAAATGGAACTTTTGGGCCACGACTTCTATGTCTTTACCAATTCGGAGACGGAAGAAATCAATGTGGTCTATAGAAGGAAGGATAATAACTATGGGCTGATCGAGCCCATTTATCAGTAATTTCTGGGAAAGTCCTCAGCCGCGAAATACCTTTAATGAGATTGATTAAGTAGCGCTAGCCTATCTTTTGCACCGCGAAATTGGAGCGGAGCCGTATAGCGAGCAAGGGAGGGCCAGGAAAAAGGAGGCCGCATGTCTGAGCGTAGCGAGCGACAGCGAGCGGAGCGAGTTTGCGGCCTCCCCGAGCCCGACCGCAGCGAGCGGGTACCCACGGAGCCGTAGGCTCGGTGGGTGTAGCGACTTGAGCGGTGCGGAAGGTAGGCTGGCTACAGTGAGCCGGTTTTTTCTGGATAATCGCCTGAATTTATGGGCTCTTTGCAGATCTGGTGATGAGAATATGGTTAACCTACTCAGCAAGGTCCTGAGCTTTGGCGAAGGCCGAGAAATGAAGCGCCTTTGGAAAAAAGTAGGAAGGATCAACTCTCTGGAAGAAGAGATATCCCGTCTTTCCGATGAGGATTTGGCCCGAAAGACCGTAGAATTTCGAGAGCGATTTGACCAGGGAGAAAGTTTGGATGACCTTTTGTACGAGACCTTCGCAGTGGTACGAGAGGTAGCCAAAAGAACCCTGAACATGCGCCATTTTGATGTGCAAATTCTGGGCGGGATCGTTCTCCATGAAGGGAAAATAGCGGAGATGAAGACCGGGGAAGGAAAAACCCTGGTAGCCACCCTCCCCATATATCTGAACTCTCTGGAAGGAAAGGGAATTCATCTGGTCACGGTCAATGACTATCTGGCCAAAAGGGATAGCCAGTGGATGGGACCCATCTATAAATTTCTGGGTCTTGAGGTAGGCCTTCTTCAGCATGACCTGCCTGCCTCGGAGAGGAAAGTAGCCTACCGGGCTGACGTGGCCTATGGAACTAACAGTGAGTTTGGTTTTGATTATCTGCGGGACAACATGGTTACCAGCCTGCCGGACAAAGTGCAGCGGGGACACCATTTTGCCATCGTGGACGAGGTGGATAGCATTCTCATAGACGAGGCCAGGACTCCTCTTATTATATCCGGACCGGCAGAGGAGTCCACGGAAATCTACTATCAGTTCGCCCGCATAGTCCCTCGACTAAAGGTGGGGGAGGACTATGAGATAGAGGAAAAGACCAGGACCGCCTCCATCGGCGAAGAGGGAGTACTCAAAGTAGAGAAAATGCTGGGAGTGGACAACCTGTATGAGCATGAGAATACTCGACTGGTTCACCATCTCAATCAGGCCCTGCGAGCCCATGCTCTGTTCAAGCGCGACGTGGACTACATTGTCAAAAATGGTGAAGTTATCATCGTGGATGAGTTTACTGGCCGCCTTATGCCTGGCCGCCGATATTCGGAAGGACTTCATCAAGCCATTGAGGCCAGGGAGGGAGTGCGCATAAGGCAGGAAAACCAGACTCTGGCCACCATTACTCTGCAAAACTACTTCCGGATGTATGAGAAGTTGGCTGGCATGACTGGTACCGCAGCCACCGAGGCTGAGGAGTTCAGGAAGATATACAAGATGGACACAGTGGTGATACCCACCAATGAGCCCATGATTCGTATCGATATGCCGGACGTGGTTTACAAGACCGAAGATATTAAATTCGGGGCCGTGGTGGATGAGATAGTTAGAAGACATGAGAAAGGACAACCAGTTCTGGTAGGAACCATATCTATAGAGAAATCAGAAAGATTGAGCAAGTTACTCAAGAAGAGGGGCATCCCTCACCAGGTTCTCAATGCTAAATATCACGAGAAGGAAGCGGAGATAATCGCTCTGGCGGGCAGAAAAGGCACCGTGACCATTGCTACCAACATGGCTGGCCGAGGTGTGGACATCGTTCTGGAGGAAGGGGTGCCAGATCTGGGCGGCCTTCATATTATCGGTACGGAACGACATGAAAGCAGGAGAATAGATAATCAGTTACGAGGCAGGTCTGGGCGGCAGGGAGATCCTGGATCCTCTCAATTTTTCCTCTCTCTGGAGGATGACCTGATGAAGATGTTTGGTATGGATCGGGTCCGGCCCCTCATGGATAGATTTAACTTTCCCGAGGATGAGCCTATTAGTCACAATCTGGTCAGCAAGTCCATTGAGACTGCCCAGAAACAGGTCGAGTCCAGAAATTTCAACATCCGCAAGAATGTTCTGGAATACGACGATGTTATGAATAAGCAAAGGGAGGTCATCTACCAGCAGAGGGATCGGATCCTGGAGGGGGATGATCTCAGCGATAAAGTAAATGAGATGACAGCAGAAGTGGTAGGTTCGGTGCTAAGAGCCTTTACCAGCAATAGCTCCTATCCCGAGGAATGGGATCTGGAGGGGATGTTATCCTATCTTTGCTCCATTATCCCGGTGGAAGTGCGGGGATCAGATTACGATCTGGAAGATCTGACGCCGGGGCGCCTGGAGGAAGATCTGGTGGGCAAAGCCCTCGATCTTTACCAGAAGCGGGAAGAAGAAATAGGGGCCGAGACTTTGCGGCAACTGGAGAGATATATCATGCTCCGGGTTATCGATAACCGGTGGCGAGAACATCTCTACGAAATGGACTACCTCAAGGAGGGCATAGGTCTGCGGGCCATTGGGCAGAGGGATCCTCTGGTAGAGTATAAGCACGAGGGCTACGAGATGTTTCAGGCCATGATCCAGAACATGAAAGAGGATATAGTCAGATATCTGTTCCGGGTAAAGGTGGCGAAAGAGGAGGCCAGGCCGCAGCCTCTCAGGCTGGTTACCAGCCAGCCTGCAGCGAAAAAACAGACTACGGTGCACAGAGTGAAGGTGGGACGCAACGATCCCTGTCCCTGTGGCAGTGGCAAGAAGTATAAAAAATGTTGTGGAAGATAACCGCTACAGGAGAGGAACATGCTACAAAACTACAAAGATGAGATATTGGAGTTAAGAAAAAAACTTAAGGAGCTGGGTGATTGCCTTTGACCTGAGGAAGGCCAGGGAGGAAGTCAAGAAACTGGAGAGAGCATCATCCCGGCCTGGTTTCTGGGATGACAAGACCCAGGCCCAGAAGTCTATGGAGAGAATGTCTGGCCTGAAGGGAGAGATAGAATCGTACCAGATGCTGGAAGAGGAGATAGAAGATCTCCTGGTTCTCAACCAACTGGCGGTGGAGGAATCTGATCCGGAGGCCAGCCGGGAGGTGGAAGAAAAGCTGGAAATTCTGACCCGGAGGGTGGAGGAATTAGAGATAGAAAAGCTCTTTGCTGATGAGCTGGATCAGAATGATGCTGTTCTGATTATCCATCCCGGTGCCGGAGGAGTGGACTCCCAGGATTGGGCGGAAATGCTTCTCAGAATGTACATTCGTTGGACAGACAGAAGGGAGATGAAAGCCGACATCCTGGATCTTCTTCCAGGAGATGAGGCCGGGATTAAGAGCGTTACCCTGTCCGTCAGCGGCAAATATGCTTTTGGACTTCTAAAGGCAGAAAAAGGTGTTCATAGACTGGTGAGGCTTTCCCCCTTTGATGCTTCCAATCGAAGACATACCTCTTTTGCCTCAGTGGATGTCACCCCCTTGATTGATGATTCCATCCGGGTAGAGATTGACAAAAAAGATCTGCGCATCGAGACTTTCCGGTCCAGTGGGCCAGGGGGACAACATGTCAATGTGACCGACTCCGCAGTAAGAATCACTCACTTACCCACAGGCATTGTGGTTCAGTGTCAGAAGGAAAGATCCCAGATCTCTAACCGCCAGACGGCCCTCAAAGTTCTGAGGTCTAAGCTTTACCAAAGAGAGAGGCAACTGCGGGCTAAAGAGATGGAGATGGAGCGGGAAGCTAAAAAAGAGATCGCCTGGGGAAGCCAGATCAGAAGCTATGTCCTCCACCCCTATCAACTGGTGAAGGACCACCGCACCGAACTGGAGAAAGGTAATGTGGAGGCTGTGCTGGATGGAGATATCGATGAGTTCATAGAGGCTTATCTCAAGATGTCGACGCGATCCTGATGGCCTGGTGGGCTGTCATACCTGGGGTCTGCCATTTGGGTAGACAGAGAAGAGATTCTCTATCACGTTAGAGTAATCCTATCTTTCGCACGGCGAAATTGGAGCGGAGCCGTATAGCGAGCAAGGGAGGGCCAGGAAAAAGGAGGCCGCATGTCTGAGCGAAAGCGAGTTTGCGGCCTCCCCGAGCCCGACCGCAGCGAGCGGGTACCCACGGAGCCGTAGGCTCGGTGGGTGTAGCGACTTGAGCGGTGCGA
>NZ_BLRZ01000054.1:9615-12740 GCF_013281975.1 Candidatus Hakubella thermalkaliphila
CGAGCGGGTACCCACGGAGCCGTAGGCTCGGTGGGTGTAGCGACTTGAGCGGTGCGAAAGATAGGATTGGGCAATCACTAAGATAATTTCCTCAAATTATTGCTTGATCCCTCGTTTTTTGTTATCCTATAGCCCTGGAGGGGGAGAGAGGTGAGCATGATTGTTTTTCGGAACGTGACTAAAAGGTACGGGACCAAGATGTTTGCTCTCCGCAATGTGTCTATGAATGTAGAAAAGGGAGAATTTGTTTTCCTGGTAGGTCGCAGTGGTGCGGGAAAATCTACAGTCATTAAGCTTCTTCTCAAGGAAATTGAGCCCACCTCTGGAGACATATTTGTGGCTGGCAAGAATTTGAGACAGTTGAGTTCCTGGAAGATTCCCCAGCTTCGGAGGAATATCGGATGTATCTTTCAGGACTTCAAGCTCCTGCCCAATAAGACTGTCTTCGAGAATATAGCCTTTGCGCTAGAAGTTATTGGCAAGCCCTCTTATGTCATTCAATCTCAGGTCCCTCAGGTTCTGCAGTTGGTGGGTTTGGCGGAGAAGGCTGAGCACTATCCCCACGAGCTGTCCGCCGGAGAACAGCAGAGAATCTCTATGGCCAGAGCATTCGTTAACCGCCCCCCCCCTGCTTCTGGCTGATGAACCCACGGGTAATCTGGATCCCTACACCTCAGAGGGGATAATGAAGCTTATCAGCCGGATAAACAAGATCGGCACCACCGTCCTTATGGCCACTCACGACAAAGCCCTGGTAGATTCCGTGCGTATGCGAGTCGTCGAGCTGGATGAGGGGGAAGTGGTCCGGGATCAAGAGAAGGGCGTCTACGGGTATGAGACTTAACCCCAGGTACTTCTTTATGGAGGCTCTGATCAGCCTGAGAAGGAACTGGCTGATGAGCGTGGCGGCCATAAGTACGGTAGCCATCTTACTTTTCATTGTCGGTCTTTTCTCCTTCCTGATCTACAATGCCAGAGCGGTCATAGAGGCTATTGAAAGACAGGTAGAGATAAGTGTGTTCCTGAAGGATGACCTGAGCCCCCCGGCCAGAGATGCTCTGGAAGAGGAGATAAGATCCTGGGAGGAGGTCAGGTCGGTAAAGTACATCTCTAAAGAGCAGGCTCTGGAGATATTAATCGAAACCGTGGGCGAAGATTCCGATATTGTCAAGGGGCTTTCAGGTAATCCCCTTCCTGCTTCCTTTGAGATCAGCCTCAAGGATCCCAAGACCGTAGAAACAGTAGCCAACAGATTTCTTCAGGAGAATGGGGACCATCGAGAGGGAGTCGATGATCTGCGTTACGGCCAGGAATACGTGCGAAAGTTGTTCTCCATAACCACGGTTCTGGGAATCATCATTGGTCTGGTAATTCTTCTCTTGTTCTTCTCCGCCTTAATTCTGATCTATAACACCATCCGCCTGGCTATTTATGCCCGAAGAAAGGAAGTTGAAGTAATGAGGCTGGTAGGGGCTTCCAACTGGTTTATTACCTGGCCCTTCATCTTGGAGGGCATAATTGAGGGAGTGGCTGGCGGCGCCATTGCCATTTTGCTGGCCTGGATGACCAACTCTTTTCTCCTGATCCCGGTGGAAGAAGCCATAGTGAGCGCTCTTCACATTCGGACTCTGGCTCTTACCGGCAGCGAGCCTATCCAGTTGCAGGTCTTCACCATGATACTGGTAGTGGGCGCCTCCATAGGGGCAGTCGGCAGTGGAGTTGCTCTGAGGAGGTTCTTGCGGGTCTAAACGAGTCTAAATAACCTGAAAAAGATCGCCAGGCTTGCAAGAGGGAACTATTGTCAAGTAGAGCTCTTTTAGCCGAGTAACATAGAATCAAGCTGATGTGCTAAAACGATGAAGAAAAAAAAGAAAGCTAAAGTATACACCTTCGTTATAAGTTTTATCCTCATAGCGACATTCTCCTTCCAGAGCGTCCTGGCCTACTCACCCCAGGATTCACTAAAGGACCTTCAGCAGAGGAAGCAAGAAGTCCAAAGGAGGATTAAAGAGGCTGAGAGCAAAGAGCACCACTATCTTACTCAGTTGAAAGTCATAGAAGTAGAGTTAGGCAAAGCTCAGGATCAACTGAATGCCCTGCATCAGGAGCGTGATGATCTGAATGTCAGGGTGGTGGAGGCTCGGAAGGAACTTCTGAGTCTGGAGAGTGAGCTGGCCCAGGTGGAGACAGAGCTGGCCGAGAAGACGGAGATCCTCAACGAGAGAGTGGCTGCCATCTACAAAGAGGGCGATCCTAACTATGTGGGTCTTCTCCTGGAGCCCAAGAGTCTTGCCGATTTTATGAATAGATGGGCTCTCATGACCAGACTGGCAGAACAGGATGCTCGCATAGTAGAGGAGATCAGAGAACTCAAAGAGGAGGCTCAGTTCAGGAGGGAGCGGATCAAGGACAAGCAGCAGCTCCTGCTGAAGGAAAAGGGGCGGGTGGAAGAAGTAGTCCAGGCGGCCGAAGCCAAGAAGAACGAGATCCTGGCTAAATATGAGGAGAAGAGTGTTCTTATCAACGAGGCCCGGCAGGATCTGAAAGCCCTGGAGGCTATGGAAGATGAGCTGGAAAGGCGTTCTCGGGCCATTCAGGCGGATTTGGCGATCCACACTGGAGGGAAGGCGCCTTCGGGGCGGCTGGTCTGGCCTACCTCAGGGGGCGCCGTAACTTCTGGATTTGGGCCGAGATGGGGAAGACAGCATACGGGAATAGATATTCCCAGGCCCCATGGGACACCCATATTCGCTGCTGCTGACGGTGAAGTAGTTCAGGTAAGGGCCGGCTGGGGAGGTGGATATGGAAACCACATAGTCATATATCACGGAGGGGGCATTTCTACTCTCTATTCCCATAATTCCAGAAATGCTGTATCCGTGGGACAAAAGGTAGAAGCCGGCCAGATCATCGGCTATGTGGGAGCGACCGGAAATGCCACCGGACCTCACCTGCATTTTGAGGTAAGAGTAAATGGTTCTCCGGTAAACCCCCTGCCCTACCTATAAAGGAAAGACAATTCATGCCTGCTAAAAAGAAAGTCCTCCTGGTCCTGTTTTCCCTTTTCATTGCCATATCCCTGGTTAGTTCCGGATTTGCTTCAGGAGTTCTCTACTCCCAAAATT
>NZ_BLRZ01000055.1 GCF_013281975.1 Candidatus Hakubella thermalkaliphila
CACACCCGTTACCCACTCCCGGTGAAGGACATCTTCCTCTATCCCCTCCACAAGCACTTCCGCCGGGAACTCCGCACTTCCTAGTCGCAACAGGGTTTACTGAAAGCTTACCCATGACGTCAGTGGCCACCGAGGAAAGCTTGATATTGGCCGACTCCAGAAGCTTGTGCAAGCGGTTAACTTCCCTAACCCGCTCATCGCTGAGGGATTTGCGATAGCGGGTCAGATCCCTGAGCTCCCGGATGGGCTTGGGAGGAATGAAACTTGCCTTAAGCAGTCCATAGGAGAGGAGCTCGGCAAGCCACTCGCAGTCCTTGACATCAGTCTTGCGCCCGGGCACGGCTTTAATGTGGGCTGCATTGACCAGCAATACCCTAAAGCTTGCCTCCAAGAGGTTAAAGATGGGCTTCCAGTAGATGCCTGTACTTTCCATGGCTACCTCCCTGACCCCATGAGCCAAAAGCCAGTCATGAAGCACAAGAAGATCAGAGGTCATGATGCTGAAGGTGCGGATCTCCTTTTGCACCTGGGCTCCTTCTCGGATCAAGACGCAGGCCACCACCGTCTTTTTGTGCACATCCAAGCCTGCACAGCGACTGTACACTACTTCCATTTCCTTCTCCTTTCTAGGTTAGCTCCAGGGGACGTCCTTGCTACAAAGACTTTACTTGGCGTGCTTCCTTGCGGAGCAACAGTTCAGGGTACCTGTAAGACGTCCAGGTCCAATTATGGACGGGCTCTTGGCACCAAAGAAAGCCGACCTTCTGCCTGGAGATGGTTAAAGAAAGTATAGCAGAAAAAGATTTTCATGGTTCACGGGTGATGGCCGCATAATGATAATTATGGTGAGGAGGCTAACCTTTATTCGGCTACCAAACAGCAAGCCGAGAGATTTTTGAGAAAGGTTAGGCTTCCCAAGCATAGGCACTATCCTCTTATCCTGCGCCGAGATGTCATTCGACTGGAAAGGCGAGATACTAAGATAGTCCCCTATTGGCTTAAACTTCCGGTCTTTGGGGTTAGAGGTGGTATCTGGCTGGGGCTTAAACCTCATTGCGATGTTCCTCTGGATTGCTCTCTCAGGGAGGCTAAACTTATCAGGCGAAAGAATAGCTGGACTGTTCATTTGACTATCCAGAGAGAAGTTCCTGGACCCGTTATAGATGAGCGTCCTATCCTTGCTATAGACCTTGGGGAGAGGTATCTGGCTACTGTCTGTGGCAGTAATGGTATTAATCCTCAATTTCTGGGCAAGGAGGTCAGAGGCATTCGGAGACACTATGGTTGGCTTAGAAAGAGACTGGGGGAGAGAAAGCTCCTTAGCATCATCGAGAAAGTAGGACCTACTGAGCAAAGGAAGGTCAATGACATCTGCCACAAGGTCAGTCGGCAGATAGTCAACCAGGCCAAAGAGACTGGCTCGGTTATCGTCCTTGGAAACCTTAAGGGAATAAGAAAGAAGGCCAAAGGTAGAAGGATGAACCGCATCGTCTCGGGTATGCCCTACTATAAACTGACTCAGTTCATCAAATACAAGGCAGCCTGGGAAGGCATACCCGTAGTAGTCATTTCGGAGGCCTATACCTCCAAAACCTGCCATCGCTGTGGCTGTCTTGGCTCTCGCCCCTGTCAAGGTCTCTTTCTTGGTCATTCTTGTGGTCTCCGCTATTCTGCCGACTTAAACGGTGCTCGTAATATTCTTAAGAGGGCCGGGGAGTATATCTCCTCAGCCGGGGCTGCTTTGGCACAGCCCGTAACTCAAGTCAGAACTTGAGAATCCCCCGAATTTATTCGTGGGGAGTGTCAAATAGATTCTCTTAAAATGCCTGGTCGCGTTATGGAGGTACTCGATATGTGCGGACGAAACCCTGCATCACAGGACGCGGCTGCTCACCATTCCTCAACGAGATCCGGGAAATTTCGAAATCGACCCTGAAGGAGTCTAGGCAGAGCTGGGTGTCTATAATCTGTCGACTCTTCCTGGGAGCTTCATTTTAATGAACTCGAGTTCGTTATTGTGAATCAATACCTGTCATTCTAGTTTCCCCGCCTTGACTGTTTTATAATCTATGTTATGATAGTCAACGTACGAGGAGACTATCATTGCACAAAATATAAAGAGTTTGAGTAAGAGCGAGACAAAACTACTCACAACACTAAGTGCTGAAGGCAAGAATGTGTTCACCTATGACGATGCTAAGCGGGTTCTTGCCGGCGACAGAGGTGGAATCAAGCAGGCGCTCTATGTCTTAGTAGAAAAGGGCTGGGTCAAGAATCTGGAGCGTGGCAAGTATCTAATTGTTCCCCTGGAAGGAATCGCGCAAGGCGTGTGGTCTGAGGAAGCCTTTGTTATTGCGTCTACTCTTGTTAACCCCTACACCATTGCATACTGGTCAGCTCTCAACTACTACGGTTACACCGAACAGATATCAAGGACTATTTTCATTCAAACAACCAGGCGAAAGTTCAAGGCTGAGACTGAGGTCTTAGGCATTGCTTATAAGTTTGTCACTGTGAGACCCAATAAGTTCTTTGGCACGACAACCATCTGGTTTGGCAACAGAAAGGTTGCTATCACAGATAAGGAGAAGACGATTATTGACTGCTTAGATCACCCCGAATACTGTGGTGGCATCGTTGAGGCGGCCAAGGGTCTGGCCAACGCAGTTGAGGACGGAATCGACTTGAGTCAGCTCACATCCTACGCCAAGAAGATGAACAACCGGACCATCTTTAAGCGGCTTGGGCATCTAGCGGAAATACTGGAATTGCCGGTTTCCAACTATCTTGAGCGATGGCACAAGATGATATCTGCAGGGTTTTCTCTCCTTGATCCTCTGTCAGCTAAGACTGGCAAATTCATCTCAAGATGGAACATACAAGCTAATGTCAGTAAGGTAAACCTTACTGAGTGGAGAACCCACTGATGATCTCTTTGGGAGAGCTCAAAACTAAGGCTGCACAAAGCGGCATTGACATAAGTGTCCTTGAACGTGACTACGTCATCTCATGGGTGCTCAAAGGTATCTTTGATGATAGAAGTCTCAAGGAAGGACTCGTCTTTAAAGGCGGTACAGCTCTTCGCAAGGTTTACTTCCCTGACTACCGCTTCTCAGAAGATCTGGACTTCACTATGATCAAACCTCTTACGGAACTGGGTGAGGTGCAAATCCATGAAAGCTTGGGAGACGTATGTAAGAGCGCTTACACCCAATCAGGGGTTGAGCTTACCCTCGTGGATTTCAAGCAAACAAGGGATGAGCTCGGCGAGGAAGCATTTGTTGGTAAGATCCAATATGTCGGTTCACGAGGCCACCGCGCTGGCAACCCACCTCGCATCAAACTCGACATAACCTTCTACGAGGAAGTCATCTTACCGCCAAACAAGCTACCGCTTCTTCACTCATACTCCGATGCCTCAGAGTGTAAAGCGGTCATAGCCGCCTACAGACTCGAAGAGATGGTAGCCGAGAAACTCAGATCGATCCTTCAGAGACAACGATCCAGGGATATTTATGACCTCTGGTATCTTCTAAAGTTCCACAACAGAGAACTGGATAAAGAGCTGATCAGGAAAGTGTTTCAAAAGAAATGTGAATATAAGGGCCTATCCTTCGCCGGCGTTGATGATTTCTTCAAGCCAGAATTGCTCGCGTCACACAAGTTCGCCTGGGAGCCGTCAATGAAAAGGCAAGTTACTGACCTTCCCGACTTTGCTGATGTGGAGGATGACCTACGACATCTGCTTAATGATCTCTTCTAATTCGCGTAGAATATCTAAATAGGTAACCATTAAGCTACCAGAAGAAATAGTGTTTGTTTACATGACCTTTCCAGAAGACAGAGACCTCTGAGCAGTACTACAAAAAATCCGAAAATTCTTTACTTCTGGTAGCTTGATGGTTACTTTTGGCCAAAGTTCAGCCTTAGTCTGTCTGTTTGACTGCTCTCCGGGATTATGGTACAGTTAAGGCTAATGACTTATAAATCAATTGACTTAATCCGAAGAGATTATGCCGACCTTCTACCCCACCTACCTTCGTGAGCGTTTTACCAACCGGGCTCGCGAGCTGGCCTTGCTGGAAGGGGTAGCCGAAGACCTCCGGCGCGGCCAGCCCCGCCACGTGGCTCTCTTCGGTCTGCGACGCATCGGCAAGACGCTTCTGTGCCAGGAGCAGGTGATACGTCTGTTGGTCAGGGGGGACATCATTCCAGTCTACCTGGACATGGAGGAACTATGTACCGCACCGGAGCCCTTCGCCCAACGTTACATCGGCCTGACCTGTTTTTGGGCTCTGGCTGGCGGAGAGGCTCCAGTGGACCCTTATCTTACCGTTGAACGGCTGTTGGAGACCGAGGTAGTGAAAGTCCCCCTGGTCGTCCGGACAGCCGGAGCCGTTAGCCGGGAGCTGGGCCGCAGCAAACCTGACTACGGGCTGCTCCTCAAGCTGGCCTTCGACTTTCCCGACCAACTGGGCCAGACTCTTGGTCGGCCGCTGATGTGCTTCCTGGACGAGTTCCCCGAGCTGTCCAGCCTGGGGAACTTCCCCGGTGTGGGGGACCCCCTTAAACACTTTCGCGCCTCTTTACAACAACAATCGCAAGTGAGCTATGTCATCACTGGGTCGGCTATCGCCGTGATGGAGCGATTGGTCCGTGACCATGAATCCCCCCTCTTCCTTCAGTTTCGCACTCTGCAGCTGCGGCCCTTCACCCGGGAGGATGGCCGGGAGCTAGTCGAGAAGCTGATCGGGCCGCTGGCACCAGCTGCCCATGCGGCTATCTATACTTACACTTTTGGGCATCCCTTCTATGTTACCGCACTGGCCGCGCGACTGCGGGAACTGGCGCCAGCAGGACCAGAAGCGGTTGATGTCCAACAGGTGCAGCAGGCCTTCTTGCTGGAAGCCCTCTCTGGCCAGGGCCAGATCTATAGTTACTGCCGCTACCTGTACGATATCTCCTTGCAGAAGGCGCGAGGCTACGGTCTCCTGAAGGCGCTCCTCCAGGTCTTGGCCGAAGAAGAAGGACTGCGTTTGTCGGAAGTGGCCCGCCGCCTGCGGCGGCAGGCTCCCGCGACCCGGGAGTACCTGCGCTGGCTGATGGAGGTAGATCTGGTGACTGAGGAGGATGGGCGCTACTACTACCGAGACCCCGTGCTTCGCTTCTGGGTGGCCTACACCAGCCGAGGGATTGAGGTGGATGCCTTCCCCCGGCGGGAGGATTTAGAGGGACTGGTGGCTGATCTCACAGAACGGTTCGAGCGGGTTGCGACCCAACTAGGTCGAGCCAGGGAAAGCGAAGTGCGAGAGTTGCTACGGAACCTGGCCGGGCAGACGGTGGACGGGGCTTTGCTGGGTCAAGCGGGTACTTTCCACATCCCCGCCTTCACCCGGATTGAGCCATACCGCTCCCCGGATGGTCGGATCGAGGTGGATGCTCTGGGCGAGGATGGTGAGCGGTGGATCATCGAGGTCAAGTGGCGGAAGAAGCGGGTGGGGCGTGGAGAGTTAGGCCAACTTATAGAGCGGGCTAAGCAGGTTCAAGCCCGGCCCTGGTGCATTTCGCAGGCCGGGTTCACATCCGAAGCCACGGCCTACGCTGCCGATCACGGCATCCTCATCAGCGACGCCAACGACCTGGCCGCCCTGGAGCGAGCGGCTTCTTGAGATAGTTGGCATGAGTCCGTGTCCCACACGGGTAAACTCATTTTTATGCCTTCTACTCGTTGATATCACGTAAAAATGTACTCGAAAGGGGATGCAATTCGATTCGTTGAGGAAGGAACTCCCTATTTGATATACTTGTAACACAAGTAAATTATCAGGGAGGAAAATATGTCCGTTTCAGTTTCGATTCGGCTTCCTGACGAAACTGCTCGAGCTCTGGAAGAGGTTGCTTGGGCGATAGATCGCCCAAAGACCTTTTTGATTCGTAAAGCGATAGAGAGCTACCTCATTGAGCAGGCTGATTATCAAATTGCCTTGGATCGCATTTAGTCAAGGAGTGGTTGACAAATCAAGTTTGTCTAAAAGACTGATAGAAGGCTGGCATGCTATAATGTTGGTCATTACCCGAAGATTAGGCAAAAATACTCGACATTTTTATCGTTTGTCGGTGATGGCTGCGTAATGATAATTAGGAAAGAGAGGAGAAATTGATGCAATCCAGAACACTTGCTCAGCCCATGATTGAGGTCATAATGTCCCGAAAGGGCATTCTATATGATGTCCTTTTGATTCTAGGCGGAAGCCTTCTCACCGCCCTCTCCGCCCAAATCGCCATTCCTCTGCCCTTCAGCCCGGTTCCCATCACCGGACAGACCTTCGCGGTGCTCCTTGTGGGTACTCTGTTGGGGAGCCGGCGGGGAGCACTGGCCATGCTGGCCTATCTGGGCGAAGGACTTTTGGGACTGCCTGTCTTCGCAGGTGGAAGAGGAGGGCTGGCCGTATTTATGGGGCCCACGGCTGGCTATCGGTGGGGCTTTGTGGCTGCTGCCTTTCTGGTGGGTAGCCTGGCCGAGCGAGGGTGGGACAGACATATCTGGTCTGCCGGGGCAGCCATGTTTCTGGGAAACGGAGTTATCTATCTCTTTGGCCTCCCCTGGCTGTCTTATTTCCTGCCTGGCTCGCTGAGCCAGGTTCTGGCGCTGGGACTCTATCCTTTCGTTCCCGGAGATATTTTGAAGTTGGTGCTGGCAGCTCTGGCTCTGCCTTCTGGCTGGGCGCTGTTACAACGCCGAAAAGGGTGAAAGGCAGCTCACTGTCTTCCTCTGCCCCAAGATAGATGAAATTACGGGGACATCATCTCCTCTGTATTTTGCCCCTCTTTAAGAGGTCGACCTGAAGCCTTCCTTGCGGTACAATCTTGAAGAATATAATTATGCTGGGAGTGACTGCTGTGGGTAACAGATATGATCATCGACAAATAGAAGAGAAGTGGCACCGGATCTGGGAAGGGAGGGAAGAGAAGAGACGTAGAGCAAAGGGCCGCAAATACTATCTTCTGGAAATGTTTCCTTACCCTTCTGGCGAGCCCCACATGGGTCACGTAAAAAACTATGTGATCGGGGACGTGCTCAATCGAGTGAGACGGAGGCAAGGATACGATGTTCTTCATCCTATGGGATGGGATGCCTTCGGTCTGCCAGCAGAAAATGCGGCCATCCAGACCGGAACCCATCCCAAGATCTGGATCGACAATAACATCAAGAGCTTTAAGAGAGCCATAAAGGCTCTGGGTATCCAGTATGACTGGGACCATGAAGTTACTACCTGCGATCCCGACTACTACCGATGGACCCAATGGATATTCCTGAAGTTTTATGAAAATGGCCTGGCGGTGAGAAAAAGGGCTCCGGTTAACTGGTGTCCTTCCTGTAATACAGTCCTGGCCAATGAGCAGATAGTGGGCGGTCGGTGTGAGAGATGTTCTACTGAGGTAACTCAAAAAGAGCTGGTTCAATGGTTCTTCAAGATTACCGACTATGCTCAGAGGCTTCTGGACGATATGGAGCTGCTTAGGGGATGGCCGGAGCGGGTTCTGATCATGCAGCAAAACTGGATCGGGCGCAGTGAGGGGGCCACGGTGGAGTTTCCCCTGGTAGGAAGTGACCGCACCACCCCTATCTTTACCACCAGGCCAGATACTCTGTACGGAGTCACCTTTTTCATCCTCTCACCCGAGCATCCTTTGGTAGAGGAATTGGTGAAAGGCACCGAGTATGAGGATGAAGTTAGGAAGTTCCAGGAGCAAGTGAGAAAGGAGTCTCTGGTAGATCGAGGAGCTCCAGAGGTTGAAAAGAAAGGTCTGTTCCTAGGACGTTACGTAGTAAATCCCTTGAATGAGGAAAAGGTTCCGGTGTGGGTCGCCAACTATGTGCTTATGGAGTACGGCACCGGGGCTATCATGGCCGTACCGGCCCATGATGAGAGAGACTTTGAATTTGCCAGGAAATATGATCTTCCCATCCGGGTAGTGATTAAGCCCAGGGATGGGGAGATAGACGAGCATAATTTAAGGGAAGCCTACCTGGGAGAGGGAGTTATGGTCAACTCCGGACCTTTTAGTGGCCTGGATAGCCAGGAGGGGAAAAAGAAGATTGTAAGATACCTGGAGAAAGAGGGGATCGGGAAGTTCGACGTCTCCTACCGGCTCAGGGATTGGCTCATCTCCCGGCAGAGGTACTGGGGAGCTCCCATTCCCATCGTCTATTGCGAGAGATGTGGGATCGTGCCGGTCCCCTATGATGATCTGCCCGTGCTTTTGCCCATGGATGTCGATTTTAAGCCCACTGGCCAGTCGCCCCTGACTTCCTGTCAGGAGTTTGTGGAGACCTCCTGCCCCCGATGCCGTGGCCTGGCTAAAAGAGAGACGGATACCATGGACACCTTCGTCTGCTCCTCCTGGTATTATCTGAGATTTTGTAGCCCTCACTATATCGAAGGTCCCTTCCCAAAAGAGGATGTGGACTACTGGATGCCCGTGGATCAGTATATCGGTGGAGTGGAGCATGCCATTCTCCACCTGATGTACTCCCGTTTCTTCACCAAAGTCTTCTATGATCTGGGCATGGTCAAATTCAAAGAACCCTTCGCTAACCTCTTCACCCAGGGCATGATCTACAAGGATGGGGCCAAGATGTCTAAATCCAAGGGCAATATAGTAAGTCCAGATCGGATTGTGGAGGATTATGGAGCCGACACCGCCAGGCTGATGATCCTTTTTGCTGGACCTCCAGAGCTGGATATGGAGTGGAGCGATAGAGGAGTGGAGGGGGCTTACCGATTTCTGAATCGGGTCTGGAGGCTGGTCAGGGACAGTGTGAGGAGCCTGCAGCTTCTATCCTCTTCGGAAAGGGAAATCTCTTCGGAAAGGGAAATCAGCCAGGAGGATGTAAAGCTGCGCCGAAAGACCCACCAGACCATCAAGAAGTTTACCCAGGACGTCTCGGAAAGATTCAGCTTCAATACGGCCATAAGTGCTCTGATGGAGCTGGTTAACGATATGTATAAGTACAACGAGCTGGTTAGCCAGGAGGAACAAAACCCCCAGGTTTTACGGGAGGCTACTGAAATTCTGGTCCAGCTTCTGGCCCCCATTGCGCCCCATCTGAGCGAAGAGCTGTGGGAACAGTTGGGACATAAGGAGAGTGTCCATGACCTGCCCTGGCCCAGTTACGATGAGGAAATAGCCAGAAGCGAGGAAATCACCGTGGTTATCCAGATCAATGGCAAGCTCAGAGACAGGATCACCGTCCCGGTGGATATTAGTGAGGAGGAGATGAAAAAAATAGCCCTTTCCTCCCAGAAAGCGGCAAAATTCTATGAGGGTAAAGAGATCAAAAAGGTGATCACTGTGCCGGGTAAGTTGGTGAATATTGTGGTGTGATAGGTAGGTTTTTGAAAACTATGACAAATTTGATTCCGCATAACAAGCCCCTGGTGCCTTTGCTACTCTACTGGCACAAGGTATATTACTAACATATCCGTGAAATGAATGGCGGAGGTGAATCGAGTATGCCAGACTATAGGCTTACAGTAGTTGTGGAACGAGATGAAGATGGGCTCTATGTAGCTTCAGTAGCGCTTCTTCAGGGCTGCTATACCCAGGGGGAAACCTACGAAGAGGCCCTGGAGAATATTAAGGATGCTATCAGGTTACACATTGAGGCTCGCCAGGCATTAGGAGAGCCTGTACCCATAGAGGTTGTCGAGTCTATGTATCTGTTGCCATAAACACATTTCACTTTGTCTCCATAAACATCCTCACCTTTTATCCTTCAGTTTATCTCATAGCCCACCCCCAGATATCTAGTAATTATCTATTTACATATTTATGCTTTTAGTCTATAATGTAAACAGTCCTTACAAGACGGATTACAGTAATGTAAGTGGCAGATTGGAGTGACGGAAGGGGCATCTTTGGGCAAAAGCGAAGGCTTTTCCGAAAGACAACAAATCTGGTAGGACAATTCTGACAGAATGTCTAGATTGCGTGAACTGCTCTCCCTAATCAGAGATTTCTCCGCTGCCCAATGGCAGTTGGTGGTTCTGGCCCTTCTGGCCCTGATCCTGACCATGACGGGGATCTATTTTCTCTATAACTCCAGGTCTCGACAAATCTACAGCGTGGAGATAGGAGGGGAAATAGCTTCACAGGAGACCGAGATGAGCGATAAAGGGGGGCCAAGGGAGAAAGGTGAAGAAGGGGGCGCCACCGATCTGGTCGAAACTCAGGAAAGTCGGGAAGGACAGGAGGAGCAGGATGGGGGAACTGTGCCGGTTGTGGTTCACGTCAGTGGTGCGGTACAGCGTCCAGGGGTTTATGAGCTAAGGGAAGGCATGAGGGTCATAGATGCTATTGAGATGGCCGGTGGTGGAACGGAGAAGTCTGATATCCACCAGCTTAATCTGGCAGAGACCCTCTACGACGGCCAGAAGATATATGTTCCAGCCAAAGGGGAGGAGATAGGATATCTTGGCAGTGGATCAGGTGGGGAAAGTTCTTCCGGGTCCGCCACCAGAAAAATCAATTTAAATACGGCATCCATAGAAGAGCTGGAAGAGCTGCCCGGTATTGGCCCCACTCTGGCCACAAGGATTGTTGAATACCGGGAGAAGCATGGGCCGTTTAGAAAAGTGGAACAATTGATGAATGTGTCCGGAATAGGCATTAAGAAATTCGAGTCCCTCAAGGATAAAGTCAGAATTTGAGAATGGAAGGGACCTCAGCACACCGCATCAGGAAGTGGCTGCCTCCCGTCTCCGTGGCCTTTCTCTTGGGAATCCTTATCGGATTCAGATTTAGTCCCTCTATATATCTCCTTTTTCTTCTTCTCTTTCCTGTTCTGATCTTTATGTTGCTTTTTGTATTCCGTCCCTTTCCCGGGGGAGGGATTTTTGTTCTGGTGACTTTCTTGCTGGTGGGAGCCATTATGGCCAGGCTTCAGGCCATCTCCCAGGATGACCAGGTCTTTCTCCAGTTGGCTCAAGAGCGAAAAGTGGCGGAGATCCAGGGAGTGGTGGCCTCTCAGATTTTCCAGGGCGATCATGTCTACTACTTCGACTTAAAGGTGAAGCGCCTCACTGATCTGGAGAGAGACTGGGGGACCAATAAGAAGATCAGAGTCTTACTCCCCTTGGGGAAAGAGCCTGATTTCGAGCGAGGAGCAGTAGTAACTATCCTGGGAAAGTTCCGCGCCGCCGAAGGCAACAAAGTCCAAAAGGGGTTTCTCAAGGACCTTTTCTGGGAAGAAGAAGGGCCAGAAATTCTGTTTTACGGCTTTGCCGGGCAGGCGAAGATAACAAAGAAGTCGGGAGGCCTGCTCGCGGCCCTGCTGCAGTTCATCCACCGGCGGGCTACCCTCAGCTTCGAAAGGTATCTGGGCCGCGATCAGGCCGCCTTCATGAGGGCTATGGTCCTGGGAGACAGAAGTGATCTCAGTGAAGATCTGAATAATGATTTTCGGGATACCGGCCTCTTCCATATTATTGCCATCTCCGGCCAGCATATGACCATTCTGAGCTCTCTTCTCTTTGCTCTTTTGAATCCATTTCCCATCTCCAGGAGGGCCAAAGTCTTTCTGGCTCTTCTTTTCATTGCCTTCTATGGAGTTCTTACGGGCCTGGGGCCGTCCGTCTTCAGGTCTGTAGTCATGGCTTTTGTGCTCATGCTGGGGATGGTGCTGGGCCGAGAGAGAGATATGCTTTCCTCCATTTCTCTTTCCCTGGTCGTGCTTCTAGCCATCAATCCCCAACTGGTTTTTGATGTGGGCCTGCAGCTCTCCTTTCTGGCTACCCTGGGTATTGTTCTTCTTTCACCTTTCTTTCTGGAAAGATTAGAAAGGCTCCCGGCCTGGCTGGCCCAGATTGTAGCGGTGAGTCTAGCCTCCCAACTGGCAGTAGCGCCCATTCTGGCTATCAACTTTCACCGTATCTCCCTCATAGCCTTGATTGGAAACGTTGTGGTACTGCCGGTTATTCCTCCTCTCCTGGGAGCGGGAGTCCTTTCAGCTGCTCTGGCCTCTTTGGTTATAGCCTTCACCCGCCCCTTAATGCTCTTGATGGACTTCATTCTGCGCTATCTTTTTTGGGTAGTCCATCTTCTGGCCGAACTGCCCTTTTCGACCCTGGAGATCTGGTCTTTTGGAACCGGGGGAGCTCTTATTTACTACCTTTTTCTCTTCTCCTTCTTTCCCGTTTGGCAGAAGATCAAGCTGAACTCCAGGCAGAGGAGGATCGTTGGAGTAGCAGTGGCTCTCTTGCTCCTGATCCTGCTGCTGGCCTTCTTCTTGTTCCCCGAGACCCCTCCCCAGGCTCTTACAGTGAGCGTCCTGGATGTGGGGCAGGGGGACTCTATTCTGATTCAGTCCAGAGAGGGTATAAACATTTTAGTGGATGGGGGCGAGGACCCCTGGATGGCTTATGAGAAGCTCAGAAAAAAGGGAGTGCGTCATTTAGATCTGGTCATTCTCTCCCATCCCCATGAGGATCATCTAAGCGGCCTGCTAAAGGTGATAGAAAAGCTTCCAGTGGGGGCGGTTCTTGATGGAGATTCTGGCTCCAACAGTTTTCCGTACCAGGAGTTC
>NZ_BLRZ01000056.1 GCF_013281975.1 Candidatus Hakubella thermalkaliphila
CCCATGCACCGCGGCGCACCACATCGCATAAAAATTGGGTTATTTTCAAGGGAGACTGATTAGGAGCTGACTAAGCAGATGGGAAAAAGGTCCCTCATCGGAGGTCAGGCTGTAATTGAAGGTGTGATGATGAGAGGATCCGATAGATGGGCTGTGGCGGTGCGGAAGCCGGACCTTCAGATGGATATTTCCGCCTGGCCCTTTTCCTCTCTTACCAAACGGATACCTCAGTTACGAATAGCCATTGTCAGAGGAATCCTGGTTCTCTTTGAGAGTCTCGTAATCGGGCTTAAAGCTATCTCCTACTCCGCGGATGTGGCTGCTGGTGAGGAGGTCAGGCTGAGCAAACGGGATGTTACTCTGGCCATGATCATGGCCTTAGCTCTGGCGGTAGGCCTTTTCTTTGTTCTCCCCACCGTAGTGGCCAGATCTCTGGATCGGCTATTTCCATCTACCCTGGTCTATAACCTGGCTGAGGGAGCCCTTCGCATAGCTATTCTGGTTGGCTATATTTTCTTTATCTCCTCTCTCAAAGAGATAAGAAGAGTTTTTCAGTATCACGGTGCCGAGCACAAAGTGATCAACGCCTTTGAGAATGGTGAGGATCTTACAGTGGAAGCGGCCAGAAAACATAGCCGCATCCACCTTCGATGCGGTACCAGCTTTTTGCTCGTAGTCATGGTGGTCAGCATTCTGGTGTTTTCCTTTTTGGGCCGGCCGGACCTGGTAACCAGGATTCTCTCCCGCATAGTGGTGATTCCTCTGGTGGCAGGCATTTCTTATGAGATCGTTCGTTTTGCCGGTAAGCACAGGACCTCCCGTCTGCTCCATGCTCTCCTCTATCCGGGCCTCCTTCTCCAGAGCCTGACTACCGGTGAACCCTCTGACGACCAGATCGAAGTGGCCCTGGCGGCTCTTAAAAAAGTAATTGAATAGTGTATAATTACTGCTGGTGAAAGCCCATGGAATTGCTGGAAAAGCTGGAGAGTTACGAAGATAAATACAACGAGATTGCGGAGAGGCTGAGCGATCGCGAAGTGGCCACCAATCCCGAAAAGGTTAGGGAGTACGGAAAACTGCTGGCGGAGCTGGAGGACATTGTGGCCCTGGTCAGGGAGTATAAGGAGGCCAGAAAAAACCTGCGGGATGCGGAGGATCTTCTTAAAGGAGAGACCGACGAAGAAATGCAGGAGTTCTTGCGGGAGGAGATGGCCAGGTGGCGCCGGGAAATGGCTGCTCTGGAGGACAAGATCAAATATCTTCTGGTACCTGGAGATCCCAATGACCGAAAAGACATTATCGTCGAAATCAGGGCCGGAGCCGGAGGAGAAGAAGCCAGCCTTTTCGCTGCCGACCTGTTCCGAATGTACACCAAATATGTGGAAAGACAGGGATGGAAGTTTGCTGTCCTCAGTGTAAGCTCTTCGGAGCGGGGAGGATTCAAGGAGATTATCTTTGAGGTTAAGGGAAGAGGGGCTTTCAGCAAGCTTAAATATGAGTCAGGGGTACATCGCGTTCAGAGGATACCCATTACCGAATCCGGAGGAAGAATCCATACCTCAACGGCCACGGTAGTCGTCCTCCCGGTGGTCGAGGAAGTGGAGGTGAAGCTGGATCCTAATGACCTCAGGATGGATATCTTTCGCTCCAGCGGGCCGGGAGGGCAGTCGGTCAACACTACCGATTCTGCTGTCCGGGTCACCCATCTCCCTACCGGAATAGTTGTCTCCTGCCAGGATGAGAGGTCTCAACTTCAGAATAAGGATCGAGCTCTCCGCATCCTGAGGGCCAGGCTTTATGATCTCTATCAGAGGCAGCAGCAGGAGGAGATTACCTCAGCCAGGAGATCTCAGGTAGGTACTGGCGATCGGAGCGAGAAGATCAGGACCTACAACTTTCCCCAGGATCGAGTCACCGATCACCGGGTGGGTTTGACCCTCCACAAGTTGGATTCAGTCTTAGAGGGGGAGATTGACGAGTTCGTAACCAATCTGGCTGCTGCTGAACAGACAGAGAAGATAAAGCAACTGGGGATCCGATGAAGGATGTCGGAACTCACCCTGAAGGAAGTTTTGAATTCCTCGGTTCGATATTTGGCGGAAGCTGGCATCTCAACTCCCCGTCAGGACGCTGAAATTCTCATCTCCCATGTCCTCGGTCTAAGTCGAGTAGATCTTTATCTCAACTTTCACTGGACACTTACCCCTCAGGAACACCAGGCTGTGGAGGAGCTCATCCGGGAAAGAGGCCAACGCTATCCCCTCCAGTATCTCACCGGGGAAGTTGCCTTTGGAGGACTTATTCTCAGGATCGAGCCGGGCGTATTTATTCCCAGGCCGGAGACGGAGCTTCTGGTGGAGTGTGCTGTGGGGGTACTGGGCTCTTCTGAATTCCGGAGCTCCATTGTGAGAGCAAATAGTAGCTGCCCCTTTCCGGTAATGAATGCCGGCAGGCGCACCGGCTCAGGATCTCCAGTGGTTCTGGATGTGGGCACTGGATGCGGGGCCATCGCTCTGAGCGTGGCCAGAGAAGTAAAAGATTGCCTGGTCTACGCCCTGGACATTTCGGCCCAGGCCATAGATCTGGCCCGCTTCAATGCCCAAAAGTTGGGTTTACAAGAAAGAATCACCTTTCTGGTGGGAGATTTTGTCCAGATCACTCCTGCTGAGCTCAGAGGCAAGGTAGACCTGGTAGCAAGCAACCCTCCCTACATTAAAAAGTCAGATATTGCCCGCCTGGAGCCCGAGGTTCGAGACTATGAAGCTGCGGCTATTGACGGTGGAAAGGACGGGTTGGCCTACTTCCGCCGCCTTCTGCCTTTTGCTCAGCAGTTTCTGGCTCCGGGAGGCCAACTTTTGCTGGAGATAGGGGAGGGACAGGTGCAGGAGATTCTACATCTTGCGGAACAAACTTCCTTTGAGCTGGTGGGAATTCACCAGGATCTGGGAGGAATCGATAGAATTATCCAGTTGAGGAAGAAGTCCCATTGTCTCAACCAGCGCTAACCGGTCCGGCGAGGAAAGCCCCCGATGCGTTCAAGATATACCTCTCCCCATTAGAGAGAAAGTTGACCTTATTGTGGATGAGGGACGGTGTAAATATGGAGTGGAGTCAACTATTATTGACGTCAGCGCTGGAGATGCTAAACTAGTCAAGAAGGGTGCCCTGAGCTGGGAGGAAATTGCCCAAATCCTGGGCTAAAAAAGCATTTCTACCTGGCCTCCCAGAAGGCCAATAAGCAGGCTGGGTCGCCTATGTTCAATTGGTAGATCCAGAAGATGCGGGATTGTGACCAGAAAGGAGTCCTACTATTAAGATTGCTATTGCTTCCGATCACGCCGGCTATGAGCTGAAAGCCAAAGTCAAGGAGTTTTTAGAGACCAGGACCAACCATCAGATTACCGATTTCGGAACCAACTCTCCCGATAGCGTGGATTATCCCCTCTATTCCTACCAGGTGGCCAGGAGTGTTAGTAGAGGAGAAAATGAGCGGGGGATTTTGATTTGCGCCACCGGCATTGGCATGACCATAGCGGCCAATAAAGTAAAGGGCATTCGGGCTACTCCCTGCCATGATAGTTTTACTGCCACAAAAAGTAGAAGCCATAACGACTCCAATGTCCTGGTCATGGGTGCCCAGATTGTAGATGTTGAGACAGCTCTGGAGATAGTCTCCATCTGGCTGGAGGAGAAATTTACCGGAGGGAGACATGAAAGAAGAGTAAGGGAAATCACTCAGATAGAGGAAGGTACCTTAGATGTTTGAGGAGATCGAACAAGACCAGGAGATATCGGAAGTTATTTCCAGGGAGCTGGCCAGACAGAGAAAGACCGTAAACTTAATTGCCTCGGAAAATTTTACCCCCCTCTCCGTTTTGGAGGCTCAGGGCTCTATTCTGACCAACAAGTACGCCGAGGGATATCCTGGGAACCGGTATTACGGCGGCTGTGCGTGTGTGGATGAGGTGGAAACTCTGGCTATGGAGAGAGCCAGGAAGCTATTCCAGGCCGATCATGCCAATGTTCAGCCTCATTCCGGATCCCAGGCCAACATGGCCGTGTATATGGCCTCCCTGAAGCCAGGAGATGTTATCCTCGGGCAGCGGCTGGATCACGGAGGTCATCTGACCCATGGCGCTGCGGTCAATTTTTCCGGCCGCTTTTTTAAAGCTTACGGTTATGGTGTCAGCCGAAAGACAGAGACCATAGACTATGATGAGGTTAGAGAGCTGGCCCGAAAATATCGGCCTCGACTAATCATCTGCGGCACCAGCGCTTACTCCCGGATCATCAATTTTGCTCTCTTTCGGGAGATTGCCGATGAAGTAGGTGCTCTGCTTATGGCTGACATGGCCCACTTCGCTGGTCTGGTAGCAGCAGGAGTATATCCCTCTCCCATTTCCCATGTCCATTTTACCACCTCCACCACCCACAAGACTCTTTGCGGCCCTCGGGGAGGACTTATCCTCTGTACTGGAGAGTTTGCCCAGGCCGTTGACAAAAGCGTCTTTCCGGGCATTCAGGGTGGCCCCCTCATGCATGTCATCGCCGCCAAGGCCATCTGTTTTAGAATTGCTCTTTCTGATGAATTTAAGGAATATCAGAAAAGAATTGTGGACAATGCCAGAGCTCTGGCCCAGGCCCTTGGCGATCGAGGGTTCAGAATTGTCTCCGGCGGCACAGATATCCATCTCTTTCTGGTGGATTTGACCGACCACGGCATTACCGGCCGGGAGGCCGAGGACACTCTGGGCAGAGTGGGAATCGTGGTGAACAAGAACGCTATCCCCTATGATACCAGGAGCCGCTCCATCACCAGCGGAATCCGGGTAGGCACCCCGGCCATGACCCAAAGGGGTATGGGAAAAACGGAGATGGAGAGGATTGCCGAGATCATGGCTACCGTTCTCTCCGATATCAAAAATGAGGAAGTAGCCAGCAAAGCGGCCCGGCAAGTTGAAGAGCTCACCTCTGATTTCCCTCTCTATCCGGAGCTTTGAGGGGAGGCATCGGAGTCCTGGGCTGAAGCATCCCCTTACAGACCGTAAGATCTCTCCTCAGGTGAATTATGACAGTACCTGATCTTGGTGGTGAGGATGAGTTAAGGAACGACGAGAGTTGTCTTCTCTGTGGATCCCACAGCCGCAGCAATCTTTACGATCTACAGCAAGTTTCCGGCATCCCCCACCAGGTAGTCAGATGTCGCTCCTGCGGATTGGTCTTTCTGCAGCCTCTGCCAAAAGATGAAGAGGTAGAGGCCCGCTACCTGGACCCGAACGTAAGCATCTCTTTTTCCGTGATAAGGATCAGGCGGCATATCGGGCAAACTCTTTTCGGCTGGGTTGTATAACGTAACGCGGCCCCGCTCAATCCACACAAGAGCCCAGTGGATCTTTCCCGTAAACTTCTGATGCCTGAAACTAAAGCTTCTAGCCTTCTCATCAAGATGGAAGTCAATGGCGCAGGTGATTACAGCGAGCTGGTTTGGCGCAATGACAAAAAACTGATATAATTCAGCCAGATTTAACCTGCGTCAGCTCTGTTGTTGATTACTCAAGATACGATTATTGACCTGAAGAGAGCTTCATGCGTGTACTAAACCGGATGCGACAAGCAACTGGTGAACAAAGATATCGCATCAGTTCGCACGCTAATGAAGAGATGTCAAACGATGGTCTTCTGGCAGTGGACATAGAGGCCATAATTTTTCATTATGGTCTCATCACCCATGAACCATGAAAATATCAAGTATTTTCTAAGTAATACTTAGAGGTAAGATAGCCCGAAAATTTACGCATGACCTTCGTGGTACTCGTTATGAAATTATGGGGGAGACGACAGATGGCCGCACCGGAGGCGTTGTGTGTCGATTTTTGCCATCAAACGTGCTTCTGATAATCACGGCATATGTCCTATAGTAAGGGGGTTGGAAATGATAAATGGTGATCCATGCGAATACTGCGACGGAAAACTGCAATATCGTCGCATTCGCGCACAGTTTCATTTCAAGGGTGGTACGATCTACATAGACCACGTGCCAGCGTGGGTGTGTGCAAAATGCGGCGAGCGGTATTTCGACGCACCAGTCTATAAGAAGTTGGAAGATATTGCTCAACATAGCGACCGCATAAAGAAGACAATCACTTTTCCGCTTGCGGACTACGAGAGGGCGGCTTTGTAGACTGTAGGGAAAGGTATATTGAGTAGTGGCTAAATATGTCATCCAGGGTGGGCAAAAGCTATCTGGTCGGGTAAGAATCAGCGGGGCCAAAAACTCAGCCCTTAAACTTCTGACTGCCTCTCTTATGGGAAATGATCTGTCCATTATCCGGGGCGTTCCCAGGATTAAAGACATCTTCACCATGGCTCAGGTCCTGGAGGTTCTGGGGGCCCAGGTGGAGTTCACTGGCCACAACGACCTTCTCGTCAATCCTACTTTCCTTAATAATTATGTGGCTCCCTATGAGCTGGTGAGCAGGATGAGGGCCTCCATTTTGGTCATGGGTCCTCTTCTGGCCAAACTGGGCATAGCCCGGGTGGCCATGCCGGGAGGATGCAATATTGGCTCCCGGCAGATCGAACTTCACCTGAAGGGCCTCTCCATGATGGGTGCCTCCATAGAGCAGGGGCATGGCTATATCGAGGCCAGGGCCAAAGGAAGACTCAAGGGAACGGTTATTCCTCTTGACTTTCCCAGTGTGGGTGCTACGGAGAACCTTCTTATGGCTGCCTGCCTGGCTGAAGGGGAAACGGTCATCGAAAACGCGGCCCGAGAGCCGGAGGTGGGTGATCTGGCCCATTTTTTGGGGAAAATGGGTGCCCAAATTGAAGGTATTGGCACGTCCACCCTGTTAATCCAGGGAGTGGAGAACCTGCATGGGGCAGAACACAGGGTGATTCCCGACCGCATCGAGGCAGGAACCTTCATGATTGCTGCCGCCACCACTGGAGGAAACATAACCCTGGAAAATGTGGTCTCTCGCTTCTCAGAACTAGTCATCGGCAAGCTAAGAGATATGGGGGTAGACGTTTTGGAAGATGGGTCCAGATTGCATGTCTCCCGAAACGAGCCCCTGGAAGCAGTAGATATCTCCACCCTGCCCTATCCGGGATTTCCCACCGACCTGCAGGCGCTGATGATGGTTCTTCTTTCTCTGGCAGAAGGAGTAAGCATAGTAACGGAGAATGTATTTGATAACCGTTTTATATTCGTGAATGAGTTGAACCGGATGGGCGCCAGAATAAGGGTGGAAGGCCATCACGCAATGGTCTATGGAGGGGCTACCCTTTCGGGCGCTCCAGTCAAGGCCACTGATCTGCGGGCCGGGGCGGCCCTGGTGGTAGCCGGGCTGGTGGCTGAGGGAGAGACGGAAGTTCACGATATTGAACACATTGAGCGGGGCTATGAAAATTTAGATCAAAAGCTGCGAGACCTGGGGGCAGACATCGAAAAAGTGTCCGGGGAGTCCCAATTTTGAAAATCAGGGAGTACTGGTGGTCAAAGGAGGTGAGGGCGCATTCCCGGTTGTTTAAAAGTGACAGTCCCCTGCGCCTGATTAGCAATGGATAAATTCCGCATCGGGATCATAGGGACCGGATACGTAGGTCTGGTCACCGGAGCTTGCCTGAGTGATATGGGTCACACTGTATACTGCATGGACATTGATGAGAAAGTCATCAAGGACCTCAAATCCGGCCAACTGCCGATCTATGAACCAGGACTGGCCGAACTGGTGGCCCAGGGAAAAGAAAGGGGAAATCTCTTTTTTACCACCTATATCGAGGAAGTCACGGACAACTGTGAGATAATCTATCTGGCGGTGGGAACCCCCCAGTCTCTGGATGGAGGAGCTGACCTCTCCCAAATCTACGAGGCTGCCCGCAGCATTCGGGACAGCGCCCGCCGCCATACTATTGTAGTTACCAAAAGCACCGTGCCGGTGGGCACCGGGGGTGGCCTGCAGCACCTGCTGGCGGAGAGGGAAGATAATGAGGTCAGCTTTTCCTATGTCGCCAATCCCGAGTTCTTGCGGGAGGGCTCGGCTATAAAGGACTTCCTGGAACCGGATCGGATCATCATCGGTTCCTCTGATGAAGAAAGTCTAGACAAAATGGAGTCCATTTACCGCCCCCTGGGCGTGCCCATGGTGAGGACCGATGTCAAGAGCGCCGAGATGATCAAGTATGCCTCTAATGCTTTTCTGGCTACCAAGATCTCCTTTATCAACGAGATTGCCAACGTCTGCGAGGAGGTGGGGGCCGATATTGACGTGGTGGTCCAGGGCATGGGTATGGACAAGAGAATCGGCACCTCTTTTCTCAAAGCGGGCATTGGCTATGGAGGGTCCTGTTTTCCCAAGGACGTTCAGGCCCTGAAACAACTGGCTGGTAACACCGGCTACGTCTTCCAGCTTCTCAACTCGGTGATCGAAGTCAACAATTTGCAGAAAAGCAGAATGCTGGTCAAAATCAAAAAGAAGCTGGGGGGTCTTTATGGAGCTACCATCGGCCTGTGGGGTCTTTCCTTCAAGCCCAACACTGATGATATTCGGGAGGCCTCTTCTTTGGTTCTGATCAAACTTCTTCTTAACGAAGGAGTGAAGGTCAAGGTCTACGATCCCGTGGCCATGGAGAAGTGCCGTCTGCTGCATAAAGGGGTCCACTATTGCCAGGACCCATACCAGGTGGCCGAGGGATGTGATGCTCTTATTCTGGTCACCGAATGGGACTGCTTTCTGGATCTTGACTATACCCGCATTCTGAAGTCCATGAACCGGCCCTACATTTTCGATGGCCGCAATGCTCTGGAGCACCTCAAGCTTAGAGCTCTGGGCTTTGAATATGAGGGAGTGGGTCGGAAGTAGTGTTTGCTTGATTGACAAAGGGCGTTTTGCTATTCTATACTTAGTCTTTGTTAAGATCCGGAAGGCGAACAGAAGGTAAGGAGTCATGACAACTGATGTTGCCTTCGTTTCCTCCTTTCTAGGGGCTTTCATTCTGACCATAATTCTCACGCCCTTAGTCAAGAAGGTAGCCTTAAAAGGGGGCGCCTATGTCGACCCCGTCAAAAATAGAGATGAACGCCACATCCACACTCAGATAATCCCCCGCCTAGGGGGTGTGGCTATTTTTTTATCCTTTCTGGCTATATCCCTCATCCACCTGGGTATCAGCGGGCGCCTGATCGGTGTCCTCATCGGGGCCTCTCTCATTCTGATAGTGGGGGTATGGGACGATCTGCGCGGCCTTACTGCCCTCCAGAAACTCTTCTGGCAGATTGTTGCTGCAGTTATCGTAGTAGCCTCGGGCATAGGTATTGACTTCATTACCAACCCTCTGGGTGGGGTCATTCAGCTGGATACCCTTCGTATCCTCCTGGTGACTGTCAATGGAAATCCCTACGGTATTTCTGTGTGGGGCGACCTGCTGACCATCTTCTGGATTGTAGCCATGATCAACACCCTTAATTTTTTGGACGGCCTGGATGGGCTGGCCACGGGCGTAACTGGAATCGGAGCGCTGGTGGTTTTTGGCATCAGTCTGGCTTCCGGCGGGCCGGAACTGGCCACAGCGCTTCTGGCTATTATCCTGGCTGGGGCGGCATTAGGCTTTTTACCCTACAATTTCTATCCCGCCCGCATCTTTCTGGGAGACTCAGGCAGCATGTTCCTGGGGTTTATGATCGGTGTAGTGTCGATCATCGGCAGCGCTAAAATAGCTACTGCTCTTCTGGTGTTGGGCTTTCCTATTCTGGATTTGGGCTGGGTGGTCATCCGCAGGTTAATCCAGAGGAAGTCACCTTTTGTAGCGGACCGGGGCCACCTTCACCACCGCCTGCTGGATGCCGGTCTCAAGCAGTGGCAGGCGGTGCTCCTTATCTATTTCATCTGTATTGTATTTGGCCTGGCCTCCCTATTCTTGCAGGGTAGCCGGGGAGAACTCATTGCCCTGGTCCTGCTGGCCGGGACCATGTTGCTCTTCACCTTCGGTCTGGTGATCATAATGGCCTCTAAAAAGAGAGGAAAGAACGGAGAAAGCCCCACCGTTTATTATCTAGAGAGGTTTTTTGCTGAACGCCATGAGAAGAAGAAAAGCAAGGCCAAAAGCGGCTAGACGGATACTATACATTCTTCCCATTCTTATAGTGGTGGTAATAGGGAGCTTTTTTTATATCTGGCAGAGATGGGAGGGCTATAAAGAGGAAATTAACCAGCACATCACTCAGGGTTCAGAGACGGTTATCGAAGTCCTGGATGAGCCTCCGGCCCCTGAAGAGCCTCTGAACATCCTCATCGTAGGGAAGGACGCCAGGCCAGAACTGCAGGACGGAGGCCCTGGGCACGCCGATGCCATCATGCTCCTGCGCCTGGATCCCAGGCTGATGAAGGGCTATCTCATATCCGTTTTACGGGATACCAGGGTGGAGATCCCCGGCTACGGAGCTCACAAGATAAATGCTGCTCTTGCCTGGGGAGGGGAGGAGCTTTTAATCCAGGTAGTGCAGGATTTTCTGGGACTGCCCATTCACCACTACGTGACTGTCGATTTTGAGGGATTTAAGAAACTGGTAGATGTTCTGGGTGGAGTGGACGTGGTAGTAAATCAGCCCCTCATTGATGAACTTTCTGGAGCCAACTTCCCGGTAGGGGAACATCATCTGGATGGAGAGCAGGCTCTGGCCTTTGTCCGATCTCGCTCTTACATTACGGCCGACAAGGAGAGGGTTTATCAGCAGCAGTATTTCTTGCGTCAACTGGTCGATCAACATCTCACTGTCGCTAACCTGGCCAAGATTCCGGAGTTCTTCGAACTGCTCAAGGAGTATATCCGGACTGACCTGGACATAGACACTATTCTCAGATATAGCCTCCCGATCAGGCAGTCCAATCCTCGTGAAAACCTCATCATGGCTACTATTCCCACCACCCCCAAATTTGATGAGGAAAACCAGATCTGGTATGAAATACCGCGCAAGGACGAAATTGAGGTCATGATTCAGAATATCCTGGAAGGGAAAACTCCGGTCAAGTACGGTGCGGAATATGATGACCTGGGTACCACTCCGGAGGTCATGGAGGTAAATAAGGAATACAATGTGAAGGTCAAGGTGACCAATACCGGCTATGAGACCTGGCGTAATTATGGGATAATCACCAATCTAAGTTATCATTGGTATGAGTATGAGACCGGAAAAGTGGTTATGTACCACGACGGCAAAAGGGCCTTCCTTCCCGTAGAGGACCTGAAGCCAGGAGAGTCCGTTACCTATGAACTAACGGTGGTAGCGCCCTCAGCTCCGGGAAGCTACCTTCTCCAATATGATCTGGTGCTAGAGGGTGTAGTGTGGTTTTCCAGGGCGGGAAATCCTACTCTGGATCGTGTGATCGAGGTTAAGGAGCAGACGTGAGAATGAAAGAGGAAGGGAGACCCGCGTGCCATCGAGGAGCTTCTGTAGTGATGGCATTGATCATTATGGCGCTCCTTACTTCCTTAATCACGCTTACCTCCTGTGCCCGGGAGGCCGTCTCCGCGCCTGAAGAAATTCCAGAAACTCCAACAGAGGAAGCCGAGGGCACAGAGCAACCCCCGGAACCCCCCGAGGAGATCGACTACTCCCAGGAACAGTTCGGAGTGGAGTTCGACACTCGCCTGCCCTCTTTTCTGGTAATTGGATCCGAGCAGGTCTTCAAAATCAAAGTGGTTAACAAAAGCTCTTTTACCTGGTACAGTGGCGGGGCCAATCCCGTCCGCCTGGGCTATCACTTCTACAAACAGGATGAGGATTTTCAAGTCTATGACGATGGGACCAGAGGCTATCTTGCTGAGAATGTAGCGCCTGGCCAGAGCACAGTCATCGAGCTGCCCATCAAGCCTCCGGACAGGAGCGGCTACTACATAATTCAGTTGGATATGGTGGTGGAGGATTTTAGCTGGTTCTCAGCCCAGGGAGCCCAGGTGCACGAAGCCTTTGTGTTTGTGGGGAAGTAGAACCTTTCGCGCCCTTTCTAAAGCATCTGTTAAAATGTATGAAATGAGATGTACAAAAGAAAGAAGGCCGTTTCCGGCCCTCTTTCTAATGTTGCGGATTCTTGTCCCGCCTGGTTTAATGGCGCCCCATCACAGCGACTTTATTCTACCTTTTTCAGTTTTACTTGTCAATACGGGTACATTTGTCGTATTTGTTAAATTACGCTAAGGTGGAGCCGAGGGGAGTCGAACCCGCATCAACGCTGTGATAGGGCGTTGTTTTACCATTAAACTACGGCCCCACCAGTCAGAAATTATAGCGTATTTACTTATTTATATAAATAGCTAATTCAATAAGTACTCAATAATGATTTTGGATTGGGATTTTGAGAGATAGATACCGGAAGCCATTTTAGGATTCTGGGGAGG
>NZ_BLRZ01000057.1 GCF_013281975.1 Candidatus Hakubella thermalkaliphila
CGTGATGCACCGAGTTCGCCTCTCATTCCTAAATCCTAGTTTCCGGACAGCCTCTTATCTTCATCTCGTTAATAACTTCGATAAGCTCGTCGATCTTTGCTATCCCTGCATTGCATAAAGTGATTGTAGCATCCACATGACCCAACTTCCCACACAGAGCAATAGTGTAAATATCAGTGCCGTCTTTGATGATTTTTAAAGTTACATCAGCATAAGCACAATCTACGGCCATAAAAACAGCTACATCGTATTTATTGTGCCCGATAACCAGGTCTCCGTGATATGGGTTTATTTCTACAGCGGTTCTCATTTGAGGATAGTCAGGTCGGACATCCATTATGGGAAGTATTTCAGCGCCTATTGCTGCTGCCAGATCTCTTAGCACCCGGGCCTTCTCCGGTGCTCCTTCTTCCCAGGTCCAAAGAATAATTCTGCCAGGGGTAAAAATAACCGGCTTTTTAGCATTCAGGCAAATTTCAGCAATTTTTTTCAAAGCTTCTTTTTCCTGGACCATTTGCCCTTCCATCAGAGCTTTACCTTTTTCCGGGTGTGGCATTGTCGATACCGGATCGGGAGACAATAACTGTTGATAAGCATTATCGTCTTTGTAGGTAATCATTTAAATGCCTCCTGTTCAGAAAATTTTTTGTAGCAGGTCAAAGAACTGACATTTCCCGGCGTCCCTCCAGGCCAGGACGTTCTCATCCCTGGCCAAACTTACGCTACAATATACATCAAGAAGTTTTGCCATGCCAGGCCCCCCTCCATGTGCCTTGGAATGCTGAAAGTCTCTGCCTTTCTATTCTCTGCCAGCCAGAGTAAGAAGGGCTCCCCTGGCCTGATAGGAGGAGCGCACGAATGGCTCTGAGGCCACAAATCTTATTCCCAGATCCTGGGCCCAGCGCCCGATTTTCTTAAATTCCCAGGGTTCATAGAAGCAAACCACGGGAAGATGATGAGGAGAGGGACGCAGGTACTGCCCAATAGTGACTATGTCACAGCCCACGTCCACGATGTCCTGCAGAAGCCCTCTCACCTCATCCTGCCTCTCTCCCAGCCCCAGCATGAAGCCAGTCTTGGTATAAATGCCATGTCCCCATTGCTTCACCATTTTCAGAAGTCGGAGAGATCTCTGGTAGTCGGCCTGGGGCCTTACCAGGGGATAAAGCCTTTCCACCGTCTCCATATTATGGTTAAAAACCTCCGGTCTGGCTTCAATAACCGATCTGAGAGCCTCCTCCTCTCCCCCGAAGTCAGGAGTAAGCACCTCCACAGTCGGTGAATCCGGCAGCGCCTTAAGAGCCCTGATGGTAGCCACAAAATGGGATGCTCCGCCATCTTCCAGGTCATCCCGGCTCACCGAGGTAACCACCACATGCCTCAGGCCTAACTTACCAGCAGCCCGGGCTACATTTTCGGGCTCCCTCTCATCCACCGGTGCCGGCCTTCCTCCTCTTACGGCACAAAAGCGACAGTTCCTGCTGCATATGTCTCCCAGGATCATGAAGGTGGCTGTCCTCTGAGAGAAGCATTCTCCCAGATTTGGGCACATCGCCTCCTCGCACACCGTGTGGAGAGCTCCCTCTGCCAGGATAGTTTTCACCCCATGGACTTCCCTCAGAATGGGCATTCTCTTTTTTAGCCAGGGGGGGAAGATGCTGAGCATTATCCCTCTTCACTGCCTCAGTCACACAAGAGTACCCCCGAAATATTTCTTTCCTTCGGCTTAACGACTCAAGAAAGTCGATCGTCGAGGAAGGTGTTTGTTGTTTAGGAACTCGATTCTCTGTCTCTAGCGAGATTAACCAAAATCAATCTACCTTTGGCTCCGCTCAAGTCGCTAGACCCACCGGGCCTAGGCCTCCGTGGGTACCCGGCTCCAATTTTGCAATTGCGAAAGGCAGATTTAATAGACTTGATCCATTCTTCTGGATAATCACTAAATACTATCATCCTATACTCTCAACGGCACCAAATGTTTCCTCAGGCCCAGTTCTGCTGGAGTCATCCCCAAAGCCAGGCCTATGAGCTGAGTAAAGTAAAGGATGGGCAGATCCAGATTCACCTGATATCTCTTCTCTACTTCCCTTTGCCGGGTGTCCAGATTGGCCTGGCACAGAGGACAGGCCACCGCTATGACATTAGCGCCCACATCTTTAGCATTTCGAAGGATGTCTCCACATAATTTGATCACCAGTTCCGGAGCACTCAGGGAAAAGCTCATGCCGCAACATTCAGTCTTATAGGACCAGTCCAGGGGTTCTGCGCCCAGCTCTCCGATTAATTCCTCCATAAAAGTAGGATACTCATACTGTTCCTCCCCGGTTATGCGGGGAGGACGAGTAAGAAGGCATCCATAGTAGGCCACCACCCGGAGATAGGTCAGGGGTTCCTTAACCCTCTCTTTTATGCTTCGGAGAAGCTCTTCCCCAGTCAGGAAATTAAGAAGACTCCTTATCTCCAAAGCCTGATCATATTTCTCTCGAAATATCTCCTCCATCTCTTCTTCATGAGCGGGATACAGATAAGCAGCGGCTTTAAACCGGGAATAGCAGGCAGCACAGGGCAGCACCAGAGTATCAGGACCCAGCTTTTGATAGGCAAGCAGGTTCTTAAGAGGCAGGGCTACGGCCATAAGATGGGAGGCAGCATGGGCTGCTGAGGCTCCGCAGCAGGTCCAGTCCGAAATCTCCACCAGCTCTATGCCCAGACTGGCACAGACTTTCCTGGCCGAGATATTGTACTCCTCGGCTGTGGAGTTCAGGGTACAGCCGGGATAGTAGCCTACCTTCATACCTTCCTCCCCTCTATCTCCCTGATTCGGCGAAACATGGATCTTACCTCTCTCATATGGCCAACCCGCTGGGGAGCAAAGGGGATCTTACCCTTCAAGATCATTCTCAACCCTAACCCCAGATCCTGAAATATTTTTCTGGTCATCATTTTTAGCTTTATAATCATACCCAGCTCAAAGATGCGTCCGTGCGATCTCACGCTATCCAGAAAGATCTGATTGAACCCGGCAATAGTGGCTGCCTGTTGATCCCTGATCTCCATTTTGGCAGCCCTCATGCGCAGAAAGTCCATGACTGAAGTGATATCTATCCCCTGGGGACAGCGAGTAGCACAGGTCCAACAACTGGTACACAGCCAGATGGTTTTGCTTTTGAGAGCAAGATCGTCCTTCCCCAGTTGTAGGGCTCGCATGATCTGATTTATGCTCAGATCCATAGCGTATACGGTAGGGCAGCCAGAGGTGCATTTGATACATTGGTAGCATTTATATATGTTTTCTCCAATATCTTTTTTGATTTCTTGAGCTAACAATCTCTCTCCTCTGCCTTTCTCAATCTATCTGGGGCCGGGGCAATAGTCCAGCTCTTTCCGCGATCTCCGGAACGGCGCTCTCCCACTCGATGGCCATGATGTGAATGCCGGCCACACCCTCGATAGCCCGGACCTGCTCGATGATATCCAGACAGAGCTTGATGCCCTCCGCTTTGGGATCGCTGGCTGCCTGCAGACGCTCCACGATCTCACCGGGGACGTCCATGCCAGCCACCTTATTTTTCATATATCTGGCAGCACCAGCCGATTTAATAGGACCAACTCCGGCCAGGATGTAGGTCTTCTCGTGGAGACCCATTTCTCTGACCATCTTCATCCACCTGGCGAACTTTTCCACATTATAGATCAACTGAGTCTGGATAAATTCAGCCCCAGCCGTGACTTTCTTGGCCAATCTGATAACTTGAAATTCAAAGGGATCAGCAAAGGGGTTGGCCGCGGCTCCGATGAAGAAGCGGGGCTCCACGCTCATCTCCTCCCCACACTGAAACTTCTTTTCGTCCCGCATCCTCCTGACCATGTCGATCAACTGAATAGCATCCAGGTCGAAAACACCTCGGGCCTGGGGGTGATTTCCACAACTTTGATGGTCACCGGTCAGGCAGAGAAGATTCTTTATACCCAGAGCTGCCGCTCCCAGCAGATCGCTCTGAATGGCGATGCGGTTCCGGTCCCGGCAGGTCATCTGCACCACTGGCTCCAGACCTTTGCGAGCAACGATCACTCCTGTAGCGATACTGGAGGTACGCACGATGGCGGTCTGGTTATCAGTAATGTTGACGGCATCGGCAAAGCCTTTCAGAATCTCGGCCTTCTTCTCCACCACCTCTGGGTCACAGCTCTTGGGAGGGCCGAGTTCTGCAGTGACCGCAAAATGACCCGAGCTCAGAACCTTCTCTAGATTGCTCCCCGATTTCATACTCCTGCGCTCTCCTTGATTACTCTTCTTGGACCACCGCTCCAACTGGTAGACCAGTCTTTAGACAACATGATTTCGACCAGAGCATCAAGTTGCCCCAGCCTGGAAAGACGATCATAAATTAGTTGCCACCCACAGTCTATCTCGGGATCTACCTCGCACTTTCCACCCTGAGATCCTCCGCATGGGCCGTTCAGCATGCTCTTGGAGCACCGAGCGACGGGGCAGATGCCTCCAGTAAGATGCAGAATGCAGTGCCCACAGCCTTCGCAGTTCTCTTTCCATACCCCGGGCTCTACAGGACGACCCATGAACTTGGTGTTAAGGGCTGGGTAAGCCAGCTTATCAGGAAATCTCTCCGCCAGAGTCTGAACGCCCACCCCGCAGGCCATGGAAAGGATCAAATCTGCTTTTTCCACTTTGTCCCGCATGGCGTCTACATACTCATTTTCGCACTGGCGAACATTCACTATCTCCTCGATCTCTCCCTCCAGACCGTCCATCTTCCTCTGCATCCTCAGCTCTGAAGCCAGGACGGCCACCTCTTTCTCGCCACTAGCCAGACACACAGCCACGCAGCTATCGCACCCGGCGATCAGGATATTTTTCGCCTTTGAAGTGAGCTCTTTAATTTCTTCGAAGGGCTTGCGGTCGGCGATTATCACTTTATTGCTCCTTCCTTTGACTTCCTTTGATTAAGAGGACTGGGTCCCAGAGCCCTGATTCTCTCAGTCATCTCCCTGGCTATCTCGGCAAACCTCTGGCCCTCTGCGGAAGAGAGATTATACATTTCCAGCCGCTCTCCACCAATTCCTACCTCATCCAAAAGGCTTTTGACATACTGAACTCTTTTTTTGGCCCTCAGATTTCCAGTCAGAAAGTGACAGGTTCCCTCCAGGCAACCAGCCACATAGACTCCATCAGCCTCCGCCTCAAAAGCTTTCAGCAAATACAGTTCATCGACCTTGCCCGAACAGGGAAGCAGGACTATTTTTACATTGGGAGGATATTGGATGCGGGATGACCCGGCCAGGTCTGCCGCAGCGTAGGCACAATAACGGCAGCAGAAGGCCACAATTTGGGGCTCAAAGTCCTCCGTTATCTGGTTCATACCACTCCTGCCAATAACGATTCCACCTTGGGGATAATCTGTTCATCCAGATAATGTCTCAGAGAGATGGCCCTGACTGGACACTCCGCCGTACAGATCCCACATCCCTGGCAGGCCGCCGGATCTATCTGGGCCACCCCTTCCACATTTATTATTGGAACGTAATAGGGGCACACCCGCACACAGGTAAGACAGGCCACACATTTTTCTGAGTCCACCTCAGCGATAGCCCCGCCCACTTCCAGGAACTTCTTGGAAAGAATGGTGGCAGCCCGGCCTGCTGCGGCTTGAGCCTGGGCGATGGACTCATGGATATATTTGGGATAATGGGACAGTCCGCAGAGAAATATTCCCTCAAAGGCCACATCCACCGGTCTTAGTTTGACATGAGCTTCCAGGAAGAAGCCGTCCTGGGTAATGGGAGCCTTAAGCAGCCGGGAGAGCTCCTCGTACCCCTCCGAGGGAACCACACCTGTAGAAAGAACCAGAAGGTCGGGGTGCAATTCCAGCATCTCGTCCAAAATGGGCTCATAAAACCGGACGGTGAGGGAATCCCAATATTGCTCGCTGGCACTTGTTTCTCCTCTACCCTGCATTGTGGCTGCTGTGCTGTGGCCGGTGGGCTCGGGTTGCCCCACACTGAAGGCCATATCCTGGGTATGGGGTGCTGCCTGCTTTTCTGTCTCCCTTTGATGCTCATTGGACCCACTTTTCGGGCCAAAGCGACCTCCAGCCACTATTACTTCCGGCAAATGCTCATCGTCATACCTGACAAAAATGACACCCTTTTCCCGAGCCTCGGTGTAGTACTTTTCCATAAAGCCATAAGTTCTGATATCCTTGTACAGCACAAAGATTCTGGCCTCTGGGTTTATTTCTTTTAGCCTCAGAGCATTCTTGACCGCCTCCCCGCAGCAGATTCGGCTGCAGTAGGGCCGCACCTTGGTTCGAGATCCCACACACTGGATCATAACTACATCTTTGATCCCCTGCAGAACACTGCCATTGGAGGCAATTTTCTCCTCCAGCTCCAGTTGAGTGAGGATCCTGACGTCCCGGCTATATCCATAGTCAGGGCCCAGGTACTCCTGGCCGCCAGTGGCCACGATAATAGCACCATGTTCCACCTCTATCTCTTCCCCTGCCCCATCATCCGTCCTCCTGGACAGAATGGATCGGAAGTTGCCCACAAAGCCAGAGAATTTCTTCAATTCGGTATGGAGATAGAGATGGATGCGGGGATGTTCTTCCACTTTCCTGGCCAGGGAGGTCACCAGCTCTCCGGGATCCTGATTTTCGAAGACGTAGTGAAGCCGGTTGGCTATGCCTCCCAACCGTCCTTCTCTTTCTACCAGATAGACCTCAAATCCCTGATCAGCCAGGGCCAGCGATGCGGTCATGCCAGAGATTCCCCCTCCCACTACCAGGGCATCATGGTTAAGAGGCATGGGAAATTTAGTAAGGGGCTCCAGATGGGCTGCTCTGGCCACGGACATTCTCACCAGTTCTTTGGCCTTCTCGGTGGCCTTCTCCGGCTCCCTGGCGTGAACCCAGGAGCATTGATTACGAATGTTGGCCATCTCAAAAAGATAAGGATTGAGACCGGCTTCCTGCATGGTCTCCTGGAAGAGGGGAGCGTGGGTAAGCGGTGTGCAGGCCGAGACCACAATCCGGTTCAGATTATGTTCCTTGATCTTCTCTCGCATCTCGAGTACGGTATCCTGAGCACAGGTAAAGAGGTCAGTCTCTACATAAGCTACACCAGGAAGGCTCCGGGCATACTCGGCCACTTGATTGACATCTACCACCCCGGCAATATTACTGCCACAATGGCAGACGAAGACCCCGATTCTGGGCTCCTCGGCAGACACATCTTTTTCAGGAGGGTAGGTCTTCTCCAGTACCAGGCTTCCCCTGGCCTCAGCCAAAAGGCCAGCAGCCAGAGCAGCACATCCGCTGGCCTGAATGACAGATTCAGGAATGTCTTTGGGCTCGGTAAAGACTCCACAGACATAGACCCCTGGTTTATCGGAGAGCAAGGGCTGGAAAGGGTCGCTCTGGTAGAATCCGTACTCATTGAGCTGAAGATCCAGTTTTTGGCTGAGGGAAAGAGAGGAGCTACCGGGTCCGAGACCTACGGAAAGGATAGCCAGATCATACTCCTCTGTCCTGAGACCCTCCCTCCCTTCCTGGTATTTGATAAGAAGGTTTTTGCTCTGAGGTATCTCTTTTATGGCCGACGGCCGGCAGCGTATGTACCTTATACCATACTCCTCAACTGCCCGGTTGTAGTAATCATCATAGCCCTTCCCAAAGGCCCGCATATCCATGATATAGATATCTACATCCACATCGGGATCATGTTCTTTGGCCAGGATGGCTTCTTTGGTAGCGTACATACAACACACCGAGGAGCAATATCCGTGATCCTGATCTCGGGAACCCACGCATTGGAGAAAGGCAATCCTTTTGGGCTTCTGGCTGTCAGAGGGCCTTTGCACATGACCTCCGGTAGGGCCAGCAGCGCTGAGCAGCCTTTCGAACTGAAGACTGGTGACCACGTTGGGATAACGCCCGAAACCAAACTCCGGACTATGGTGAGCATCGTATACTTCGTATCCCGGAGCCAGGATAATGGCACCGACCTTTCTCTCTATAATTTGATCCTGATCATCGAAGTCAATGGCTCCGAGCTGGCAGACCTTCTCACAGACCCGGCACTTACCTTTGAGGAAGAAATGGCAGAACTCTCGCTTGATGGTAACCTTTTTAGGCACGGCCTGAGGGAAAGGAAGACTTATGGCCTTAGTTCTTCCCAGGCCCTGGTTAAATTCATCGTCAATCTTAGCCGGGCATTTGCTCACACACTCCTCACATCCGGTGCATTTGCTCCAATCTACATAGGTAGCTTTTTGCCTGATCTTGACATCAAAGTTACCCCCATAGCCCTTGATTTCCTCCACTTCGGAGTAGACCAGGAGCTCGATGTTTTTGTTTTCGGCCACATCCACCATTCTGGGAGTCAGGATGCAAGTGGCACAGTCATTGGTAGGAAAGGTCTTATCCAATTGCGTCATCTTTCCCCCAATAAAGGGGGATTTTTCGGCCAGATAGACCTTAAAGCCGGAATCAGCCAGATCCAAAGAGGCCTGCATCCCGGCTATGCCTCCACCTACCACCAACACAGCTCCGGTTTTTTCACTGCTTTCCTTCAACTCGGTGCCTTTCATCTCACTAAAGTTTCTGACTGTCCCATAACCACTGAAATTCATAGCTCTTGTCTGGAGAACAAAAATCTTTCCCCTCCTTCGGACCTCTCAGGGGATTCAAAGCGAGAGGGCCACTTCTACGTCTAGCTCTGATTATAGCGGAGGGGTCGGCCTGTAGACGAGAGGGGGTGGTAGAGACAAATTTGGCGGAACTGCAAAAACCACATTTTTGATCAATTCGTCACCTAATTCCTCATGATGCAAACTTCACCCACGAACGATCACAATATTGAATATTTTTACGTAATTTGGCTTCGGAAAAAGGTGCCAAACAGTCGCTTCTTGACCTTTTGCGGGAACGCTAATTTTTCTTCATTCTACTTTTTATGGGGCCACAAATCCCTGAGACCTCTGGGCAGGCTTAACCTCTTTTGTCCTGCCCATTATCAGACCTTACAAATTCCAGCTCTGAAGTTTTGCCCGCCCCACGAGAACATTCCCGGATTATAGGCCTCTCTCACCTCGGGTTTCTTACCTGGCCAACTACCTGAGAGTTTGTAAGAAACATGATGAGGATATATTTTCACTTCAGGCTTCTCTTCGCTGCCAACAAGGTGTTCTTCAAAAGCATGGCTATGGTCAGCGGCCCCACTCCACCTGGCACCGGTGTAAGGTAGCCAGCTACCGGCCCTACGCTGTACTCATCCACATCTCCCACCAGGGTAGAGCCCCTGGTCTCCAGATTCTTGGCCCGTTTGGGATCCTTTTTCAGCTCCTCCCAGGCCTTGTCCGCGGTAACCCTGTTGGTACCTACATCGATGACTACCGCTCCTGGCTTAACCCAGTCGCCCTTAACCATGGCCGGACGGCCGATAGCCACCACCAGGATATCTGCCCGCCTGGCTACGCCGGGTAGATCTACCGTTCGGGAGTGACAAACGGTCACGGTGGCGTTGTGGTGAAGGAGAAGGAGAGCCATAGGCTTTCCCACTATGTCACTCCGCCCGATGACCACAGCCTCCTTGCCCTCGATCTGGATATTCATCCGTTTTAGAATCTCGATGATTCCCGAGGGGGTAGCCGGAACAAAACCCTCCTGTTTGAGACACAGCTTCCCCACGTTCACCGGGTGAAACCCGTCCACATCTTTGGCGGGATCCACAGCGGGAAGAACTTGATTCTCGTCGATCTGTTTGGGGAGAGGGAGCTGTACCAGGATCCCATGGATATCCTCCCTCTGATTAAGGAGCTCAATATCCCGGAGAACTTCCTCAGCAGTGGCCTCTTCCGGCTTGAGAATGGTCTCGGAATAGATTCCCGCCTGGCCACAGGCTTTGACTTTGCTGTTAACATAGACCTGGGAAGCGGGATTCTCACCCACCAGAATGACGGCCAAACCAGGGGTGATGCCCCTTTCCTTTTTCAGCTCTCCTGCTTCTTTTCTTACTTCAGCCCTTATCTCTTCCGCTATCCTGGTCCCATCGATTATTACAGCCACGCTGAACTCCTCTCCTTTTATACAGGATTCCTATAAAAACCTTCCCCCTCGACCAGTGAAGGAGGGGGAAGGATCAGGCTATTAAGCCTCCCCGGCCCAAAGCAGAGATTCTGGCTTCTGTACCAGCCTCACCTGATTCTCATCTGTAAATAAGATAGCCCTCAAGCCTCTAGAATAACCCTACCACGTTGCCCTTCTCGTCTATATCTACCTTGGTTCCTGCGGGTACGGTGGGCAGCCCGGGCATGGTCCTCATCTCTCCTAGAAGAGGGTACAGGAATCCAGCGCCTACTGAAGCGCGCACGTCCCGAATGGGGACCCGAAATCCTGTGGGTCTGTTCATGAGCCTGGGATCATGGGACAGAGAGAGGTGGGTCTTGGCCATGCAGAGGGGCAGCCTGTCATAGCCCAGTCTGGTATACAACTGGATCTTCTCCTCCGCCAGAGGCAGGTAGTCAACTCCCTCAGCTCCATATACCTTGGTGGCGATAATCTCTATTTTCTCCTTAATAGAAGCCTCCAGGGGATAGAGGAAGCGGAACTGGCTGGGCTTTTCTGCAGCCTTCACCACAGCTTTGGCCAGATCTACTCCTCCCTCTCCACCTTTGGCCCAGACCTGGCTGACTACAGCATCCTCAGCTCCAGCAGCAATAGCCCTTTTTCTGATTGTCTCGATCTCCGCATCGGTATCAGAATCGAAATGGTTGATAGCCACCACTACCGGGACTCCGTGCAGAAGAACGTTCTCGATGTGCTTCTCCAGGTTCTCACAGCCCTTCTCCACCGCTTCCACGTTCTCCCGTTCTATAGTTTCTTTATCGGGAGCATGTCCCGGTGGAAACTTGAATCCACCTCCATGCATCTTGAGAGCCCTGACTGTGGCTACGATCACCACTGCATCAGGCTTCAGCCCACTGTAACGACATTTAATATTGAAGAATTTTTCAGCTCCACAGTCTGCTCCGAATCCACTCTCCGTAACCGTATACTCACCCATCTTGACGGCCATCTGATCAGCCAGGATGGAGTTGTTGCCGTGGGCGATATTGGCAAAAGGACCGGTATGTACGAAACAGGGGGTATGTTCAATAGTTTGCAGAAGGTTAGGCTTGATGGCATCTTTCAGCAGAACGGTCATAGATCCAGCACATTTCAGATCTTCCGCAGTGACCGCCCCACCATTATAGTTAGTCCCGATGATAATGCGGGCCAGCCGCTGCCTGAGATCAAAGAGTCCAGTGGTAAGAGCCAGAATAGCCATTACCTCAGAAGCCACAGTGATGTCATAGCCGGTCTCCCGAGGCAGCCCGTTCTCTTTCCCCCCCAGCCCTGTGACAATATGCCGAAGAGCCCGGTCGCTAACGTCCACAACCCTCCGCCAGGTGATGCTCAGAGGGTCAATACCCAGAGCATTGTCCTTCATAATATGAGTGTCAATAAAGGCAGCCAGAAGGTTGTGAGCCAGGCCCACAGCGTGGACATCACCAGTAAGGTGAAGGTTGAAATCCTCCATGGGCAAAACCTGGGAGTATCCACCTCCCGCGGCGCCACCTTTAATGCCAAAAACAGGTCCTAAAGAAGGCTGGCGGATACAGGTAACCGCTTTCTTGCCAATGCAGTTAAGAGCCATGGACAGGCCAATAGTGGTGACCGTTTTCCCCTCTCCCAGGGGAGTAGGGGTTATAGCCGTGACGTCGATATACTTACCGTTGGGCCGGTCTTTAAGCTTTTCCAGAACTTCCAGAAGCACTTTGGCCTTGTACTTGCCATAGAGCTCCAGGTCGTCCTCATCCAGACCTATAGACCTGGCCACCTCTACGATCGGCTTCATCTGTGTCTCTCGAGCGATCTCTATGTCCGGTTTCATTTGTAACTCATCTCCTCCTTCTTGCTCTTTTTTTCACTTTCTACACCGTCTTAATTCCTGGACAAATTTCCACTAAGCGTATGTAACAAAATAAAGTTTACTTTTGAACCTGTTCTGTTGATTTCATT
>NZ_BLRZ01000058.1 GCF_013281975.1 Candidatus Hakubella thermalkaliphila
GTTGGATATTTCTCTCCTCAAGTGGTGTGTTACATATTTCGCATTCTCCATAGTTATACATTCTTACCACCTCCTAAAATATTATAGAGCATATACCGTTATAAAAAGTAATTTGCCTGTGCTTTTGATTCTGCAAATGATACCAATCTCTCTCCCATCAACGGCTCGGCCTACAATTTCATAACGTACACCTCTGGGAACCCGTGTAAATTTCCGTCTAATCCTGCCCGTTGCTATGGCTTTTTTGACATCTCCAAATTCAAGTTCATCTGCCGCCATTTCTTCAAAAAAGTGTGGAATTGCAAATTCATATTCTTTCTCAATGACTTTTTTGCGTATTTTATCAATTATATTCAGGATCTACCTTCCTTTTGACCATCGCCTATAATTCTACTCACTACAATATTTATAAGCATGGCAGATAACGAGCTTATATGAAGTGGCGGTCGTTTGTTGCAATTGATCACCTCAAAAAGGTCCCTCATCGAACATGGTACAATATGCATCTTTTTCACTTATGCACCGAGTTGGACATATTTCACAAAAACTGAGTTGTTCATCCCACCCTTTTGAAATTGCATCCAGCATTTTATTAACCAATTTATCACTAAGATTTGGAAAATACGATTCTACCATTTCATACGAAAAGTATACCTTTTCTATTCTACCCGATAGTTTTTGTAAGATAATACCCTTCATCTTCTTTGATGTATAAATTGAAAACTCAGCAAGAGCTTTCTCATCAATTTTGGGCTTTGTACGAAAAGTGCGTGATGGAACTGGTCTGAGGAGTTATCCATGGGGGGTAGAGAGCGGAGAGATTTTAGCCCAGGGCCTCAGGTGGAGCGGGGCGGCCCGAAGGGCAAAATCTCGGAGCTCTTCTAGCACCCTGTGGATAACTCTGCTCCAAGGCACTTGACGCACTTTTCGCCAGAACTATTTTTCTCTATCCTGAAAATACACCTTTGCATAGCGACTACCGTTCTTAAACGGCATTGCTGAAGACTTCAAGCAGCCTCCAACACTACCTTGTAGCCAAGGGCTTCCAAACGTTTTAGACTTCTTAGGACAACGGCTTTCTCATCCCGCTTGTCAAAGTAGTTTGCTCCAAGTTCCTGATATGAAGTACCTTTCTTAAGCATGTGGTAAATTATAACGAGTATGGTGTGGGCAACAGCTAAGGCGGCACGTTTCTTTCCCCGTCTGGCAGCAAGGCGGTGATACTGGGCAGAAAGATAGGTATCTTTGGTGCGGCTGGTGGCATTTGCCGCTTCAACTAGGGTTGCCTTCAACCATTTGTTCCCTTTATTGGACTTACCACTCTTGCGTTTGCCGGCGCTCTCGTTATTTCCAGGTGCCACACCTGCCCAAGAGGCAATATGAGCATCGGTGGGAAATCTCTCCATGTTTAAGCCTGTCTCAGCCAGTACCTGCTCGGCTACCCTTCTTCCTATCCCAGGTATCTCATCCACTAGGGCTATAGCTTCCTCAAAAGGGTGCATCCGCTTCTTTATCTCCTCACTTAAGTCCTCTATCTCTTGGTCTAAAAATTCGATGTGCCGCATCTGAGGGGCAAGCAGCTTCCGCTGGTGTTGGTCCAGCAATCCCCGCAGTGCTCTCTTAAGCTCTGCCGTCTTGTTCTTTAGTCTGCCTTTGGTCATAGCTGCCAGTAAGGAAGGATCATCTGTGCCAGAGATGATCGCCTTAAGCATACTTCGCCCTGACTTTCCCAGTATGTCACTGGCTACTGAGCCTAGTTTGATGTTTGCTCCTTCCAGTACCTTCTGGATACGGTTTGCTTCTGCTACCCGTTCCCGGATAAGGCTCTGGCGGTAGCGTACCAGTTCCCTTAGCTCCCGCTGCTCTTTATCCGGGATAAAACTGCCTCGCAAGAGACCGTGTCGCAGAAGGTCTGCTATCCACTCTGCATCAGCTACATCTGTCTTTCGGCCTGGTACTGCCTTGATATGCCGGGCATTTACCACTAGAAGATCCATCTCTAATCCTTCAAGCAGATTGGATACTGGTTTCCAGTATACCCCCGTACTTTCCATCGCCACATGGGTGCATCCCTCTTTTGTCAGCCAGTCTGCAAGCTCAAGTAAATCCTCTGTCATTGTCCCGAAGGTTCGCATCTTTCTTCCTTCAGGTGTGATCAGACAGGCTGTGATACTTCTTTTGTGCACGTCTAGCCCACAACACCGCTTATACAAAACTTCCACCTATCCACCTCCTTGGTCTCATAACCGGTTGCGATGACCTCCTGGATAGACTCTATCCTGCGTGCTTCCTTAAAGGAGCAACAATTCGTGGTGCCTTCAGGTCATCGGGGTCAGACTTGTAAGCGGGCTCTTGGCACCAAGGAGAGCCGACCTCCTTCACCCGGTTGCTTCTAAGGTGGATATATTCTACACTACCCTTTTTCATCCTTTCGTGGTGCCGCCCGTGGCGGCATGAGTGACTTGTAAAATAAAACGGATTCCTTCTTACTTATAGAATCAGCAAATCTAAAAAAAGGAGGAATCCGTTGAGCGAGATCACGATAGACCTTCGCTTGGTCTTTAAGATACCAGATTCTGGACTGACAATCAATGGTCTGATTCGAGGTTTGAAGGAAGCTTCCTCTGAAATTCATGGGGCCATGGTTTCGACGCTGATGAAGGCTCTGGAAGAGCGAGTCATTGAGCAGAAGCTTGAGCAAGAACCTGGACGCTATCAACGTAATGGGCATCAAAGTCAACCTCGGAAGCTGAGGACTTCTCTCGGAGTGATTGCTTACCGTTTTGCCCAGTTGAGGGATCGACAGCAGGGGGGCACAGTCGTCCCCTTGGTAGAGGCCCTTTCCATCCCTGCCTATGATCACTACCTGGAGGAGACCATGGAGCCCTCCATCGGCCTTTCGGTCCATCTCTCTTACCGGAGGGCCACCAGCGAGGTGGAACGAATTCAGGGACAATCGATGAGTCATACCACCGTCCATAGCCGTCTGCAGGAATTTGCCCAAAGCCACAGTCCTTTTGGAGAGAGGAAAGCCATTACTTTCCGTTACTTGCTCGTAGATGGGACAAAAGTCCATCTCCAGGGTCCTTCGGGACAAGACCTGGGCCAGGCCGAGATGCGTTGGGCCTTGGCCTCTTTAGGGCCTTCCAGTCCCTTTGAGCCAGTCGGCTTCTGGATTAACACCGACTGGGCTGAGATCCGAAAAGAACTGGAAGAACGGCTCGACTATCAAAAGATCGAGATCCTCTTTTCGGATGGAGGCCCTGGGATCGAGGAGAATCTCCTGCGAGCAGGGATGGATCATCAGCGCTGTCAGTGGCATGGGAAAAGAGATTTTCCCTATCTCCTCTATGCCGACGGGGCTAAAAAGCCTGAGCAAAGACCCCTGCTCGAAAAGCTTAAGTCCATCCCGGCCATGCATTTCACCAAAGCTCAATTGGAACAACTACGTCCGGAGGATCGTCCCTTCCTTGAAGAGATAGCCCAAAAGACCCAGCAGGGCTTCCAGGATCTATTGAATGCTCTGGATCCTGAGAAATATCCAAAGGCCAGAACCTATATCCAGAACCTGATTAATCCCGTAACCACCTTTCTTACCTGGTGGCTCAATAAAGGAGAAGTCATTCCTCTCAATACCAACGCCATCGAGTCTGCCTTTAGCCAGGTCTGCAATCGCATCAAGAAAGTGGGAAAACGCTGGTCTGAACAGGGCCTTCTTAACTGGCTAAAAGTCGCCTTTTATAAGATCTTTAAACCCGAACTCTGGACACCTTTATGGCATAATGAGAAAGAGTTTCCTAAAATCAAATTGCTCTCTGTCCAAGCTTCTTGCTACTGGTCAGGAGGTATCACGCAAATTTAGAACAACCTCAAATTTTGTATTTCTTTAGTTGTTTTCCAAGATTTTCCCTAATCTCGTCATAGATACCCATAGATAATTCATAACAAAACCAGTTTAGTTTTGTTTTCTCAAACTCAGTGGAATAGAATGATGTCGGTTTTATCATGCTTATTCCAGATTTGCCTTCTCTTGTTTTCATTGTTATCGTCACCTTTGACTATGTTTGCAGTTTTCCCTCAGCCAGATACGACTTTGCTCCTCTCCGGGGGTAACTGCCAGATACAAAGTGCAAAGATAGTGACCTTTCATTATGTATCCGATTTAAAATATATCTCACCGCCATTTTTGATATACGCCGTGCCCGATTTTTTATCTTTCTATATATGATTCAATTTCCTTTCCTAAACGCAATTTTGCATAGTCATCGAGTCTACCAATAAACCCAGATAATATTACAGCAATTTCCTTTTCATCAAAGTTCCCAACGTATGAAGTAATGTAATCAATTTGAGGTTTAATAACCCTTTTAATGATTTTACAGACTGGAGAACCATTGCATATTATTATCTTCGGGAAATATTTGTTTATTTGCTCCTCAAGATACCCTTTGCAATTGCTAATAATTATTTGAGCTTCTTTCCTCTTGCAATTCTTTGGAGGAAATTCATTGGAAAAACACTTTACTATATCGGTGTGGGCAACTCCTCTCTCTTTCCCAAATAGGTTGTATAATTTCTTTGATACTTTCTTAAAGTCGTGAAAATAAGGATGAATATCTCCTTCGAAACAATTTTCGAGTTCTGTCACATCTCGTTCATCATTCTTCTCTAAGTTACCTTTTGGATTCAATCCTATAATCCAAATCGGGCTATCTCTTTTCCCTTCCAAAAAATCAGAAGGTATATACTTTCTGCTATACTTGAGACCGTAATTTTTACATTTAGAACATTCAAAGTTCATCTTGGTAATCACCACAAATATCCGCAGCTATACGCCATTACAGATGTTAGCCAATATCTCTAGCTCGCACCTTTTCTCGAATGGCTTCAATGAGAGCCTGAATATAGACCATTGTTTCTTTGTCTGGGTCTTCGCCGAAATGCCGCCATCGTCTTTGCTCGAAAAAAAGGCAGGCTCGCAAATCACTCAAAGACTTTGGGAGGGATTTGTCCTTTCTAAACGCTGCAACTGTTGCATTTGCCAGTTTGCCACACTTGTGTGAATGCTTATAGCCGTCAAATGACAAGGCAAACCTCCAAATGTCGGCCCACTCAGCATTGGATGGAGGCAAATCTTGTTCAGTTAACTCAGAGTTGAGTATCTCTTTTATCATCGTCAGCTTACCTTTCTAAAGGCATGGCGTATAACGGTTAAGCTTCTTTCCGAAATTATCGCATCGGAAAGAAGCTTAACCGTTATACGCAGTTGAGTCCATTAGACTTAATTTCAGTCAACAAGTCTCATGCTGTTTTAGGGAAGTAGAGGCACTTCTCCTTCCTACAGTTACGATGGTTTTTGTTGGAATGGAAGCAAGATATCTTTTCTCTATGTATTGGCAAATAAACATCGAAGTACTCCTTCGCTGCATTGTAGCCTACACCAACAGCAGTTCTAACAAAACTCTTACAACACATTGGACCAACATCATTGGCAATAGTATCAATCGTCCGTGCCACAATGTGCATGGTAATAGCAGATTCCCTGTCCTTAGGACATGCTGCCCCCAGAATGACACTGAAGGCGGCACCAACCCCGATAACTACACCACAAACACCAGTGAGGGCACAATAGGGAGGCATAGATTGTTTCTGCGTTCGCTTCATAGCCTCGATGATCTGTTGGTTGGAGACGCTCAAAGTGGCATCATTCTTTAACGCCGCCAGGAGTGATGCAGTAGCAATAAGGGCATGCTCACAACCCAAAAATGGTATCTTTGGATGTGCCATAAGTAGCTCTGCTATTGATAGTGGATCTTTCTCCTCCGTGGCGAGAGCGATATCTTTGACAAGCTCAAATGCACCTTTGCCATGGCATTTGACTGAGATATCCAAGAAACAGAGAATGTTATTCGAAAAGTTTGGTGTGCCGATTCCAGTAGCACCCTAGTTATTAAAATATGCGGATTTTAGGTTTATATGGGACTAAAACGGAAAATTCACTGCAAAACTCACGAATCATTGTTACTATTCGCCAAGGAACACCTACGTCACCTCCCCTAGTATAAAGAAATAAGTCGATCCTTTCCGTGTTGGACTCAGCAACTTTTAGAGCTAAAAGATGTTTATATAATGGCAGGACAGCGTCTTCGGCTATTTGTGAAGAAAAGGGTCGCCTGTCACCTGTAAAATACACAAGCACCTTCGAGTCCCGTGAGTCTTGGATCTTTCGGATAAGTTCTACCCTTTCCTTTCTACTACTCATGTGATTATCTCCTTTTTAACTATAGCACTTACGCATATATACGTCTATCTTCATGACCACCGTTTCGCCTAAAAAGCGATAAAGATTGTATACGGAGTAGAGCAGAGCAAAATTCCGGATACAATCTGGTTGAACGAAGCCGCGACCCATTGGCTATGGGGATTCAATGGACCGACTTCGTTCTGTTAAATCTTTTTCCCCTTAATGATTATCTTTTTCTCCAAACCGTGCTATTGGTCTTTGCTAGTGTCTGAATCAGACTCCTTGTTAGAAGAGCTGGTGGCAGACTTTCCGGATGGTGTCCCCATCAAAACCTTTTCTAAAAAGGAGGTTTTTTATCTTGGTCTCCATTTCTTTATGACTCAGATCTTGGTTATTTCTCATAAATTTTCGGGCTACCCAGGCGGCTTTCTCCACCTCCAGGTCCGGGGGGTAAAGCTGGTTTAGCCTCTCTTCAGCTATCTCCCTGGAGATTCCTTTGCTCATCAGCTCATGGAAGATTTTCCTTCTGGAACTTCTCTTTTTCTCTGACCTCTCCAGAATCCAATCTTCTGTATATCGTTCATCGTCAATCAACCCCCGGCCCTTCAGGTAAGCGCAGGTATTGTCTCTTACTTCCTGGGGGAATCCTAGTTTGGTTAACTTTTGGTGAAGCTCGCCTTCCGTGCGGGGTTTAAAGTTAAGAAATCTAAGAGATGCCTCCAGAGCTCTGGAGTCTGGAGGAGAATTATTATTGTCCATAAGTGTCTTTAGCATATGTAGAGAGTCTCTGTCTGGTCGCACAGCTTAGGGGCTGTGGTCCTGTCAAGTGTTTGAGCCCGCTTTCAGGAACGACCTTCTCTCTACCTGGTAGGTTATACCTCGGAGATCGAGAGGGGACTGGTTCATCCAAACCTTCTAGGAATGATCTCCTCTCCTTTGGCATATTTATCTACGATTACGCCTCAGCTTCCTCTGCCTTGGGCACGCTGACCAGACCTAACTTGATCCTGATCTCCCTCTCTAAAGTAACGGCCAGATCCGGATTATCGACCAGAAACTGCCTGGCGTTCTCTCTACCCTGCCCCAATCGCTCTTCCTGATAAGAATACCAGGCCCCACTTTTCTGAATAACTCCTACATCTGCGCCCAGATCTAGCAACTCGCCCTCTCTAGAAATACCATGGCCATATAAAATATCAAACTCAGCGCTTTTAAAAGGAGGCGCAACTTTGTTCTTTACTACCTTGACTTTAACTCTGTTACCAATAACTTCCTCTCCCTGCTTGAGAGACTCCACTTTTCTGAGGTCCAATCTGATGGAGGAATAGAACTTCAGAGCTCTACCTCCAGGGGTAACCTCAGGATTTCCAAACATCACTCCTATCTTCTCTCGAAGCTGGTTAATAAAGATAGCGGTGGTCTTAGATTTGGAAATAGTGCCTGACAATTTGCGCAAAGCCTGGGACATCAGCCTGGCCTGCAGGCCGACAAAGCTGTCACCCATATCCCCCTCGATCTCCGATCTGGGGACCAGAGCCGCCACTGAATCAATAACCACTACATCTACAGCGGCGCTTCTCACCAACATTTCAGCTATCTCCAGAGCCTGTTCTCCATAGTCTGGCTGGGAGAGAAGAAGATCGTCTATGTTGAGGCCAAGTTTCCTGGCATAATGGGGATCAAGGGCGTGTTCCGCATCTATGAAGGCCACAGTGCCGCCCCTTTTTTGGGCCTCGGCCATTATGTGGAGAGCCAGGGTGGTCTTGCCCGAGGCCTCTGGCCCAAAGATCTCCACCACTCTCCCGCGAGGTACTCCCCCTATCCCCAGAGCCTGATCCAGAGCGATGGACCCTGTGGAGACGGCCTCAATGTTCTGTAGCGGTCCCTCTCTCCCCAGGCGCATTATGGAGCCCTTGCCGTACTGTCTTTCTATCTGGAGGAGGGCAATCTCCAGAGCTTTTTCCTTGTCCATCAGCATTCACCTTTCCTTGTGACTAAAGTTACTCCTTTTACAGTAATCGGCTAGAAAGCCCCCGGTTTTAACCGTGGGGATGAATGGCCTCTTGCTTTTTAGTTTCTAATGTACTATCTATAGAGGCTGTCTAAAAACTCCAATTTCAAAAAGTCATCTCCCACTTCGCCCCTAAAAAGGAGCTAATTTCGCATAAAACTTCCCACATTGACCTCAAAATCAGATCTCATGTAGGAGTAATTCCCCACCTTGGGCAAAATGCCCTTAGTTTTTGGACACCCTCTATAATACTGCTTTGAGATTGGGGCCACAATCTCTCGGTATCCAACCCGTAGAAGCCCCGGCCTTCAGGCCTGGGGAGTGGTCACAATAACCTCATCGGTTAATTTATGCAATTGCACATATCGTAGCAAGAACGCTTGTTTGTGTCAAGAGCTTTTCAACCAAATTTTTTCCAGAGGAATGTAGGTGGGTCCCCGAGAAGAAAGCTTGCTCTGGAAGAGGGTTACCCATTGGCATTCAAATTGGCAACTGAGATCGGAAGGTTCTCCCTCTAACCTTCCAGTAAGATCCACCGCTTTTCTAGATCTTCCCAGGGTCAGATGCAGGTGGATACCCTTCTCCTCTGGTTGGAAACCTATCTGGGTCAGAGACTTTTCCACAGATTGGGTCATATCTGATAGCCTATCTTCTTCACTTTGGATGCCCAGCCAGATAACTCGGGGCCTTTTTATGGTGGGAAAGGCTCCCCATCGGCCAATGGTGACTAGAAAGGGCTTCCAGTGCGGAATGATCTCCTCTAATACCAGAGTAGCCTTCTTAAGATCCTCAGGTGCAAGGTTGCCCAGAAACTTGAGAGTCACATGGAGATTTTCCTTTTCCACCCACTTCACTGCGGCCAGAGACTTCCTCAAAGGAGCTGTTGACTCCCAGAGAGAGTTGCGGATGGAATCTGGGATCTCCACGGCAATGAAACTTCTGATTCTAGTTTCCCCTGCCTCCAAGTTGCTCTCCCAGAAGAAAGCGACGGATCAGATCCAGCATAGACTGGGTAGCCCGATATTGGATGTCTTTTCGGCTACCGTAATATCTCATCCTTTCCGAAACTAGCATGGAATCAGAACAAAGCCCAAGGAAGACCAGACCCACTGGTTTCTCTTCCGTCCCCCCTTTAGGTCCGGCAATTCCGGTGCAGCTTACCGCGATATCAGTAGCAAAAAGATTTCTGGCCCCTTTGGCCATCTCTTCGGCTACCTCTTTGCTTACTGCTCCGAAGGATCGGAGAAATGAGGAGCGCACACCCAGGATTTTTTTCTTGCTCTCGTTGCTGTAAGAAACCACGGAACCTCGAAAATAGTCAGAGCTACCAGGGACGCTGGTAATACGACTGGAGAAAAGTCCCCCGGTACAGGATTCGGCTGCGGAGAGAGAAAGTCCCCTCTTTCGGCACATATCTCCCACCACCTTCTCCGGGTCTTCTTCATCAATGCCGAAGATCTTGTTGCCCAGCCTCTCTCTTATCTGTTTCTCTACCGTGCCCAAGAGCTCCTGGGCTTCCTCTCTACCTCTGGCCCTGGCGGTCAGCCTGATCTGCACTTCCCCCAGGCCAGGCAACATGGCCAGAGTAGGGTTTTGCTGTGCTTTTACTATATCCATAATAGCTGTCTCGATTGCTGGCTCGCTCAGTCCAACGATCCTCAAAAAGCGGGAAATGATTACATCCTGGCTGCCCTTGCCTCGAGAGACCAACAGAGGGAGGACTGATTTTTCCATCATGAACCTCATTTCGCCAGGCACTCCTGGCAAACAGATGATCAGCTTATCTCCTTCTTCCAGAATCAGTCCGGGGGCAGTTCCCATGGGCTGGATGATTCTGGAGCCCTCCAGGATATAGGCTTGCTTTTTTATTCTTTGATATACTGTCCTGTCGATACCAGCAAATCTCTCCTCCAGGTGACTCTCTATTTCCTTATCCAGGACCAGTTCTCGGTGGAAAAAGGAAGAGAGAGCTGATTTGGTCACATCATCCTCGGTGGAGCCAAGCCCACCGGTTATGATCACCGCGTCCGAGCTGGAGAGGCAGAACTCCAGAGCCCTATGAATCCTCTTTTCGTTGTCTCCCACAGTGACCTGCAGGAAAGAGTCTATTCCATTTTCAGCCAGCCTTCCGGCAATAAAAGAAGCATTGGTATTCTCCAGGGACCCCAGAAGTAGTTCCGTCCCTATGGCCAAAATAGAGCAGTTCATGCTGGTCTCTTTTCCTGCAACCTGGTACGGTGGAGATTACCTTCCTCATAACTAATATCTCTGGATGCAGGATCCCCAGGAGATACGGTGTCGGGAGAAGCTGCCTGCTTCATTTCTTGATCAGGGGCACACTATCAATCCAGGGCGTACGAGCCGTGTCGGCAGAAGCTGCCTGCTTCATTTCTTGATCAGGGGCAAAGATCTTCACAGACCTGGCAAAGTATTCAAACCCCGATATGATGGTAATAAATATCGCTATAGCCATGAGCCAGTCCCCCAGGGAGATGTCCAGAAAAAAGATGGCCGGATCAAGGATGAGGGCCACCACGGCCACGATTTGCAGGCTAGTTTTCATCTTGCCATAGATAGAAGCATGCAGAATCAAGTTTTTAGCTGCAGCTACAGAGCGCAACCCTGAAACAGCCAGCTCTCGGGAAATGATGACCATGGCCACCCATGCTGATAGTGTGCCCAGTTGGACCAGGGAGATGAGGGCTGCCGAGATCAGGAGCTTGTCAGCAGTGGTATCCATCATAGATCCCAGAACTGTCACCTCTCTTCTACTCCTGGCCAGGTACCCGTCCAGGGTATCCGTAAGAGCGGCTATACAGAAAACTGCTACCGCGACCCATATGTTAAAACCACTGACAGAGGAAACCCGAATGTCGGTCAAGAGAAAAACCATGAAGACGGGTACCAGGAGTATTCTGACTATGGTGATTCTGCTGGAAAGATTCATCCCTCTCTACTTCGCTCCTGCATCCTCTTCCACTCTTCCATGGTAATGAGGACAGTTCGGGGCTTGCTTCCTTCATAAGCGCTGACTATGCCTCTGTCTTCCATCATGTCGATCAGCCGCCCAGCCCGAGCATACCCGATGCGGAAGCGGCGCTGTAAGAGGGAGGCAGAGGCGTGACCGGCCATAATTACCGTTTCTATGGCCCTATCCAGCAATTCGTCCTCGAAGGGTGATTTCCCACTGTCGTCAGAGTTCTCCGCATAGATCTCCTGCCTGTACCTGGGCTCCACCTGCTTTTTAATATAATTCACTACCATTTCGATCTCGTTCTGGGTAACAAAGGCCCCCTGAACGCGAATGGGTTTAGAAGAGCCGGTAGCAAGAAAAAGCATGTCTCCTCGCCCCACTAGCTTTTCCGCCCCGGCCATATCTAAAATCACCCGGGAGTCGGTAATGGAGGTGACTTCGAAGGCAATGCGGGAAGGAATATTGGCCTTGATCAGGCCGGTTATGACGTTTACCGAGGGGCGTTGAGTGGCGATAATCAGGTGCAGGCCTACTGCTCTGGCCATCTGGCTGAGACGGCAAATGCTATCCTCTACCTCGGCTGAGGAGATCATCATCAAATCGGAGAGTTCATCGATTATCACCAGGATATAGGGAAGAGGTTCCAGGGGCTCCTCAAAACTCTCCTGGTCAATGATTCCCTCTACTATTGCCTGGTTAAAGGGGTCCAGGGATTTGAAGCCTGTTTTGGCCAACAGCTTAAACCTTT
>NZ_BLRZ01000059.1 GCF_013281975.1 Candidatus Hakubella thermalkaliphila
CATGCGCCGCGGCGCACCACGTCGCATGAAAATTGTGTTATTTTCAAGGGAGTATGAGAATTAAGATGCATTTTCAGAGGAAAGGGTGGTTTCTTTGGACGTGCTGTTGTACGACACAACTTTAAGGGATGGAGCTCAAAGAGAAAATCTTTCCTTCTCGGTGGAGGACAAGATCAGGATTGCGGCCAAACTGGCCGAATTCGGCATCCACTACATCGAGCTGGGATTTCCTCACTCCAATCCCAAGGATACGGAGTTGTTCAGGAGAATCAGGAAGTTGGATCTGAAGCCGGCCAGGCTGGTGGCCTTCGGAAGCACCAGATATAAGGCCAACAGAGTGGAGGAAGATCCCAATATCCGAGCCCTGATCGAGGGCAGGGTGGATGCTATTTGCATCTTTGGTAAAAGCTGGGATTTCCACGTGGAGAAGGTTCTGGAAACCACTCTGGAAGAGAATCTGAAGATGATCTATGAGTCTGTTTGCTATCTTAAGGAAAACTCTCCGGAAGTAATCTATGACGCCGAGCATTTTTTTAATGCTTACAAAAGTGATCAGGAATATGCTTTAAAAACCATTTTGGCAGCTCAGGAAGGCGGAGCCGACTACATTGTCCTTTGTGATACCAACGGAGGCACCCTTCCTTCTGAGGTCTCCCGCATAACCAGAGAAGTAGTCGATCTCCTGAAAGTTCCGGTGGGTATTCACGCTCACAATGATATTGAATGTGCTGTGGCCAACACTCTTGTGGCGGTGGAGAATGGAGCAACTATGGTCCAGGGGACTATAAATGGCTACGGAGAGAGATGCGGCAATGCTAATCTCTGCTCCATTATCCCCAATCTGGTTCTGAAAAAAGGAATACTCTGTCTCCCTAAAGAGAATCTGAGAAGGCTAACCGACCTGTCCCATTTTGTAAGTGAGGTGGCTAACATAGTTCCTGATTCCCACCAGCCCTATGTGGGTCAGAGTGCCTTTGCCCATAAGGGAGGCATGCATGTCAGTGCCGTACAAAAGGACTCCCGAGCCTTTGAACACATCAATCCCCTGGAGGTGGGTAACCATCAGAAGATCGTGGTCTCCGAACTTTCGGGCAAGGGCACCATTGTCAGTAAAGCCCGGGAGTTTGGGCTGGATCTGAGTAAGGATCCCCTTCTGGCAGCCAAGATTCTCCAGGAAATTCAAAACCTGGAACATATTGGCTATCACTTTGAGGCGGCTGATGGTTCCTTTGAACTCTTGGTCAGGGAGCTGACCGGCACGGCCAGGCACTATTTCACCCTGGAGAGTTTCCGGGTGATCATGGAGAAGAGAGAAGATGGAGATGTAGTCACGGAGGCTACCATCAAGATCCATGTCGGGGGACAACGGATCATAGTCACCGCAGAAGGAAATGGCCCGGTCAATGCTCTGGACAACGCCCTCAGAGATGCCATTGGGCAGGCTTATCCTCAGCTCTCCAAGATCAGGCTCAGTGACTTTAAGGTGCGGGTCATCGATGAGAAGAAAGGGACCGCCGCCGTAGTCCGTGTCCTCATTGATACCACTGATGGCAAAGATTCCTGGGGAACCGTCGGAGTCCACGAAAATATTATCGAAGCCAGTTGGGAAGCTCTGGTGGACAGCATTATCTATGGTCTGATGAAGATGGAAGGGGAGGGCGCGGCCTCCGAATGACAATTAGCTTAGGCAAGAATCAAGAGCGCAAAGGATGGACATCATTTCCGTCAGCAGAAGAACCGATATCCCTGCTTTTTATTCTGAGTGGTTTATAAATCGCATCAGAAAAGGGTGGGTCAGTTTTATTCACCTATATCAAAGAGTTATCCGAAACTTCCGGAAAATGGGCCTAACTTTCCGAGACCTGGAAGATAATGAAAAGATAGAACTAGCTAATCGGATGGCAGAGGTGGGCAAAAACTACGGTATCACCCTTTATGCCTGCTGCAACGATCTCCTGGTAGATGGCCAGGTTCGTAAGGCCCATTGCATCGATCCAGAGATACTCTTGCAGATAACTCCCCACTCCATCGCTCATCTGAAAATATCACCAACCAGGCCCCAATGTGGCTGCCTTAAGAGCATAGATATAGGAAGATATGATAGCTGTCCTCACGGATGTTTGTACTGCTACGCTAATGCCAATAAATCAATAGCCCTGAAGAATTATCCCTACAACGTCATTTACCTGAATACATACAATATGTTGTGGTTCAATTAAAGAAATTGCCCTACATATTGAACCAAGATTCTTAAGTATCGCTGTAGGGTTAAGCCCCGCCCATAATGTACAATATGACACCAGTGTGGAAAATGTCTTAGCTTTTTCTTCGTATTGCCTTTTAGGAAAACTGGGAGTCTGTTCGTCTACATGTTCAAATACGTTCGGGAGAACTCCATGTTTCTGAGCGCGCTCTACCAGTTCCGCCTTATCTATCAGTCTATAGCCAGGTGTTTGAGCCAGCTTTCTGGCCAGAGCACTGCCCCCACTACCCCATTGTCTGGAAACAGTAATTACTGACATTTCCGCCCCCCTTTGTTCTTTATAGTCTCTGTCTTTAGTATATACTAATTTATAGGCAGGAGAGGAGGAAAAAGAGACAGGTATGTTTCGGACAGAGCTCATGAATCGGCTGATGGTTTATGAAAGGCTCTATTATTCGCGGGGTCCCTGGGATGACATAAAGAGAGTTTTAGAAGATATCATCACTGGGAAGGTTAGATTCACCCTGGACTATTTCGAAGAGCACCTGTTTTCTATTGCAATAATAGCAGCCGTGAGTCTGGTGATGGTGGTCATCCTGATCGATTTAGTCGTTACTCTGGTCTCGCGGGTCATTGGCCGGTTAAGGGATAGAGAAGGGGACAAATCTTTCTGGGACCGAAGATAACAACGTAGAAGAGTCGGAGATAATTAACATATCTTTGTATCACCGCGTTAAAGTGCAAAAATGCGACACTTCGGGAGGTCTTTATGCCTGTAGATCCCAGACTCAAAAACAAGGGTATAGATGAGCTTTTTGAGGCTATCCTTCAGCTCAAAAATGTGGAGGAATGCTACCGCTTTTTCGAGGATATTTGCACGGTCAAGGAACTGAAGGCCATGGCTCAGCGGCTGGCCGTGGCTAAGATGCTGGAAGCGGGGGCCAAATACAGCGACATTAGCTCCCAGACCGGAGCCAGCACGGCCACTATCAGTCGGGTGAAGAGATTCTTGGACTTCGGGGCTGATGGGTATAAGCTTATCCTGGAAAGGTTGAGATCCGAAGGGACATCCCAGTCTTAGGGCACGTCAGAGAGATCGAAATCCAGGTCTTAACTCCAGAGAACTATTCTTAGTGTCAGCCTGTATCAAAAGCTCTTTTTCAAGAGTTCTCCCCAAGGGCCTATCAATACTGCGAAATCTTGGTAGGCACCGAGGTTTGAGAGAAAGACCCCCTGGATTTATTTCTTCTATTTTTCATTAACTACATATTGTGATATAGTATAAACGTATGCTACAATATAACTAGCTTTCATTCTCCATCATGAGAGAAGACCCCCATGAAAGATAGTTTTGTTCACTTACATACCCATTCCGAGTTTTCCCTGCTGGACGGGGCCATCCGCATTAAAGAACTGGTTGGAAAAATAAAAGAGATGGGGATGCGGGCAGTCGCCCTGACCGACCACGGATCCATGTATGGAGCCATTGAGTTCTACACCGAGGCCAGGGAAGCGGGGATCAAACCCATCATCGGCTGTGAGGTCTACATGGCTCCCAAGAGCCGCTTCGACAAGGCCAGTAAGGAGGACAAATCTCATCATTTAGTTCTGCTGGCCCGGGATGCAGAGGGTTACCGGAATCTGATGAAGCTGGTCAGCAAAGGATTTCTGGAGGGTTTCTATTATCGTCCCAGAGTGGATAGGGATCTCCTGATAGAACACAGCAATGGCCTCATCGCTCTCAGCGCCTGTCTCTCCGGGCAAATTCCTAAACTCATTGCCAGGGGTAAACTAGAGCGAGCAGAGCAAGTGGCTCGAGAGCTTCAGGATATTTTCGGCAAGGGAAACTTCTTCCTGGAAATCATGAATCAACACCTGGAGTCCCAGATGGAGATAAATGAGAAAATGGTCGAGATATCTGAACGTACCGGAATTCCCCTGGTAGCTACCAACGATGTCCACTATCTGGAAAAGACCGATCATACCGCTCATGACGTCCTTCTTTGCATCCAGACCGGCAGTACGGTGGATGAGGCGGACCGCCTGCGCTTCTCCTCCTCAGAGTTCTACCTGAGAACTCCCCAGGAAATGAGGGAGCTGATGATAGAATGCCCCCAGGCATTGGAAAACACCCTGTTGATCGCCGAGATGTGCAATCTAAGAATAGATCTGGATCAGACTCTTTTGCCCCACTACGAGCCACCTGAGGGTTACGACCTGAATACTTACCTGGAGAAGATCTGCTGGGAGAATCTGCCGCGTAGATACCCTGAGGTAACTCCTGAGATGGAGGAGAGGCTCAAGAAGGAACTGGGCACTATTAAGGAGATGGGATTTTCCGGCTATTTTTTGATTGTCTGGGACTTTATTAACTACGCTAAGAACCAAAAGATCATGGTCGGGCCGGGAAGAGGCTCGGCGGCCGGAAGCATCGTCAGTTTCATTCTGGGGATAACCAACGTAGATCCCCTCAAATACGGCCTTCTCTTTGAGCGGTTTCTTAATCCGGATCGGCGCAGTCTGCCGGACATCGATATAGATTTCTGTTATGAGCGCCGGGATGAGGTTCTCAAGTATGTAGCCGAGAAGTATGGCCACAACCGGGTAGCTCAGATCATCACCTTTAGCACCATGGCAGCCAGGGCAGCAGTGAGAGATGCGGGAAGGGTCTTCGGAGTTCCCTATGGCCGGGTCGACCGGCTGGCTAAGTTGATTCCCATGACTCTGGGTATGATTCTGGCGGAGGCCCTGGAGATGGTTCCTGAGTTGGCCAGCGAGTATAAGGAGAATCCGGAGACCAGAAAGATCCTGGACACAGCTATGAAGCTGGAGGGTCTGGTACGTCAGGATTCCATCCATGCTGCTGGAGTGGTGATATCCGTTGATGATCTGACCGGCTTTACTCCCCTTCAGCGTAAGACTGATCCGGAGATTGTTACCCAGTATAAGATGGAGGATATCCAGAAGATAGGCCTTCTTAAGATGGACTTCCTGGGACTTAAGACCCTGACCATGATCGACAAAGCGGTCAAGATCATCCAGAGGACCAGAGGGGTGGAGATCGACCTGGATAATCTGGATTTGAATGATCAGATGACCTATGACATGATTAGTAGGGGTGAGACTCTGGGGGTTTTCCAGTTGGAGAGCTCTGGCATGCGAGCCCTGGTAGTCGATCTAAAGCCTAACCGCTTTGAGGACATCATAGCTTTGCTGGCTCTCTATCGGCCCGGTCCGCTCCAGAGCGGAATGGTCAAGGATTTTGTGGCGGCTAAACATGGACGTAAGAAAATCATCTATCCCCATCCCTCTCTGGAGTCCATCCTCAAGGAGACCTACGGTATCATAGTTTATCAAGAGCAGGTGATGATGATCGCCTCCAAGATGGCCGGCTTTTCCATGTCGGAGGCGGATATCCTGCGGGGGGGCTATCAGCAAGAAAAAGCGCCAGCTTCTGGCTGAGCAACGGGACAAATTCATCGGTGGAGCTGTGGCCAACGGCTATTCCGAGAAAGTGGCCGAGAAGGTTTTCGATCTGGTTAACCTCTTTGCCCAGTACGGTTTCAATAAATCCCACTCCACCGCCTATGCCCTTATCTCCTACCAGACGGCCTATCTTAAGGCCCACTACCCGATAGAATTCATGGCCGCTCTTCTCACCGAGAGGATGGGAAGCAAGGAGAAAGTGGCCCAGTATGTGGTGGAGGCTAAAAGAATGGGTATAGAGATACTCCCCCCTGATGTGAACGAGAGCTATGGAAACTTTACCGTAGTAGGAGATAAGATCCGCTTTGGCCTTACAGCCATCGCTAATGCGGGAGAGAATGTCATAAACAGCGTAGTTCAGGAGAGAAAGCAAGGAGGTCCTTACAAATCTTTCTACGATTTCTGTAGCCGCATCGATCCCTCGGTTCTAAACAAAAGAGTTGTGGAGAGCCTGATCAAGGCGGGGGCTTTCGATTCTCTGGGCTATTCTCGCAAATATCTCATGATGAGATACGAGAAGGTCATCTCTGATGTCCTTAAGAGCAGAAAAGATATGGCCCTGGGCCAGTTCTCTCTCTTTGGCACCCAGGAAGCTCAGGAGTTTTTTGAAGAAGAGACCACCACCATGCATGAGGAGTACTCCAGGGAGGATCTCATGGCTATGGAGAAGGAAATCCTGGGTCTTTATGTATCCGACCATCCTCTTATGGGGCTGGAAGGGATCCTTAAGGAGGTCTCCGATGTGGAGATAGCCGATCTGGAGGAGGCAGGAGATGGGAGTATCAAGACCATTGTGGGAATTATCTCCAAGATCCAGAAGCTCTATACCAAAAAAGGGGAGCTCATGCTATTCGTCACGGTGGAGGATATGACTTCCAGCGTGGAAGTGATTATCTTCCCAGCCCTGTTGGAAAGATATCAGGATGATCTCTATCCGGACAACATAGTGGCCATTACCGGAAGGGTAGATATCAAGGAGGATCAGGTTAAGATCATTGGTAATGAGGTACGGGATATCGAGGTGGAAAAAGAGGAAAAGAAGAGCCTGACCATCAAACTAAAGGATATGGATGTCTCCCCCCATCTCATCGGCAGTCTGGAAACTATTCTCAAGAGCTATCCCGGTAGATATCCCGTCCACCTGTACCTTTATGCCGACAACCAGGCTACGGTACTGCGTCTGGGGGAGGAGTTCAAGGTCAAACCATGCGAGCTCCTCTTCGCCGAGATCAGAGACTTGCTGGGGGACAGGGTGGGGTTGGTTATAAACTAAGGGATCGACGCTAGGATGCTATTTTCCTTATCCTCTTCTCCATCCCTTCTATCTGCTCCCTGGAGGCCAGTACCCCGATCTCCAGATCGTAGTATCTCTTCTCCCCCGGCTCCAGAAACTGCAAAGTTCCCCGTTCTCGCTCTTTAGCTCTTCCTTCCACCCCACAGTTAGCAGGTTCCAGGCCCACTACATATAGACCTTCACCCATCATCTTCCATTGCACAAAGTTGGGAAGCTCCGATTTGGAGTATTTGACATATATCCCAAGCCCTTGGCCGTTTTTGAAGGATCTGTTGACCAGGGCTACCCACACGTGGCCATCCTGATCCGTCTTCATCTCATGATAGAAGACCTGCTCAGCATAGCCGGGGATGGGATCGGAGAAACAGAAGCATTCTTCCAAACCAGGCCGGGCGTTTTCGTCCCGGGGACGAACATTTTGGGAAGCTGTAATCAACTCAGCGCTGGCATCGAGCAAGGGAAACCCTGTGTTTATATGGTAGAGGATCATGTGAGGAGTTCTCTCAAAGGCAAGGTTCTCCACCACATCTTCGATAAAGAGGCGGCTTTCTCCCAACCTGGCCCATATCTTTCGGGTGAGACAGATATTTTCTCCAAATACCGCAGCTTCTTTTACCCTTCCCTGAGCCCACATGACGTAAGTATCTCCGTCCCACTCTCCGTCCACCCACACGTTCTTAGCTGGAATATAGGAGACTCTTCCGTGCAGTCCCAGCTCCCGGCCCTTATCGATGGAGGGAGCGCCTAGATAAGTGAGACCACAGGTGACCAGAAGCCCGCCGTAAAAGCCCCTCAGCCAGCCCAGGCTCTGGCTTTCGTAGAAGGAGGGGGCCAGCGTTCCGGTGGGAGAGATGTAAGCAAGAGAGGCTTCTTGGTACTCTGCATAAGAGATGTCCATTCCTCGGTCGGGTAACACCGTGAAATTAAAACCACTGCCGGTCTTGAAATCAATGGCCCGAACCCCTTTCTCATTACCGTCCTGCAGTTGGTACAGTTTGGTACCTCCGATCTGAGAGACATCTCCACTTTTTTTGCGTAATTCATCTCTAGAATAGGTTTTCCCGAACAAATCAGACACGGTAACCTCCTTTTGGTTGAGCTTGAGATGTGCTTGCTTAGAGTTGATGTTACGATTTTATTACGGTTTTGGCAAATTTTGCGTCTCTACAAAAAGGGCCGAATTTCAGTATCTGGCTCCCATCCTCCGAATCTGAATCGGACGGCAAATCGACCCAAGGAAACATCTGCGATTCCATGATTGAGCCAAAATCTCTTTTTGCAGTTGCGCAAATTCGCATCGTCATATACCGGGCACGCCGGGATCACCTACTAAATATGTCGACAACCAGCCGACCGGGTCAGCGATTAGGGATTTATATCAGATGTTGATCACATCTAGGGCAGTATGCCAGCTCAGAATTGAGCCGCCAACATGAATGACCTGTGAAAATATTTTAGTAATTGAACGAGCCATGGTAAAATCATATCATTTTTTGGAAATTTAGTGTTGACAGAAAACATATTCTCATATAATATGTTATTTGGTAAACCTGGAACCCACAAAGGAGGAAGTTATGAAGCGCTATCACGCCCCCCTATTTTTGAGAATATGTTGGAAAGCCTGGAGGGATGCCGGGAAATGTCAGTTCTTTGACCTGCTACCAAATTTTTTGGAAAAACTAAACTATTACAAAATAAGAAAGAAAGGTTTTTAATGAAACTTTATTATGAGCCTATAGTGTTTAATCAAACCCTGGATGGAGTGGATCTAAAAAGACACATCATAGGTACATATTACCTGGAGGACCCTGTTCCAGGAGAGGATCCTATAGACCACTTTTCCTTAGTTCAAAGCATGTCTTTTGAAGGTTCTACTGGAAGCTGGGAAGAGACGGCGGAGCACACAGAAGAGGTGAAAAAGCGTCTCTCTACCAAAGTGGTGGGATATTATCAGATTCCCTCCCCTGATAACGTAAAAAGGGCCGTGGTGCAACTTGCCTTTCCCATTGATGCCTGGGGACCAAATGTACCTATGATTCTCCTGGCAATTGCCGGAAACTGTTTTGCCTATTCCTCAAAACTTAGATTCTTAGATGTGCACTTTCCAGAGGATATTTTAAAAGAGTTTCAAGGTCCAAAGTTTGGGGTTAGTGGGATAAGAGAAAAACTAGGAGTTTACGATAGACCTCTTTCCCTACATATCATAAAGCCCTGCATAGGGATGACTCCCAAGGAGACTGCCGAACAGGTCTATGCGACAGCTCTGGGAGGAGTAGATATGACAAAAGATGATGAGATGATATCTGATGTTTACAACTGTAAAATGGAGGATAGACTCAGTGCAGTAATGGAAGCCTTAGATAAAGCAAAAAGCAAAACCGGAAAAGAGGTTATTTACTTTGTCAATATTACGGATGAGGCAGATAAAATAGTGGATAAGGCAAGGCGGGCCGTAAAGTTGGGAGCAAATGGGCTTCTTATAGCTTACTCCGCCGGTCCATCTTTCCTAAGGGTGCTGGCGGAGGACCCGGAGATTAACGTGCCTATCATGTTACACCCCTCCCATATGCTTGCCCTAATCGCCAGCATTTCCTATCCAGCGATGGCTAAGATATGTCGCATCTGTGGTGCGGATCTTATGCACACTCCTACCTATTGGTCCACCATTCCCATGGTATCTCATGAGGAAGGGATCAGGACTGCTCAGGTAAAATTAGCCCCTTTAAGGCATATAAGACAAACCTGGCCCATGCCCGCTGCCGGGATGTATCCTGGGCTCACCCCGCTTATAGATAGAGAATTTGGGAAGGATATTGTACTACTAGCCGGAGGAGGTATGTTAGGTCATCCCCTGGGATATACAGCCGGAGCTCGAGCCTGGCAACAGGCTATTGAGGCTACTATGCAGGATGTCCCTTTAGAGGAGGCAGCTAAGGATAAAAAAGAGCTTAGAGCAGCTCTTGAGAAATGGGGAACTTTTAAAAGACCCGAAGTTCGCTGGTTTAGAGCTTCTCCTAAATACTATCCAATTCGCGATGTTCATCCATAAAAGGAGCGATAACTTATGGGTTCAGATATTTTGGAGTATCGGGTGATGAACGATATACCATTGGAAGAGGCTGCCAAGACCAACCCTGAGTTAAGGGAGGCCATCAATAAATGGGGTGTTCTGAAGAGGCCAGAGACGCCCTGGGGGTACATCTCCCCTAAATACAGGCCTAAGCCTCCAGAGGAGCCCAAAGGCCTATGAACTCAAAAGAAAGAAGACAGCAGATCATAGAGCTACTGGAAATCAAGGGAACTGTGGAGATTGCGGAGCTGGCCCAGAGATTTAGTGTCTCGGACATGACCGTCTACCGAGATCTCCAGAGGCTGGAAGAAGAAGGATACCTGAGAAAAACCATAGGAGGAGCCATCCGGAATATAGATTTTCCAGTAGGGGGAGAGTCCTCCTATTCCCGCCGGCTGAAGACCAACTGGGAGGAAAAGCAGGCCCTGGCCCGAAGAGCGGTCCAGTACATTGAAGATGGGGACTCCCTGGGTCTGGATGCCAGCACCACCACCTATGCTCTGGCCAGGGAGATCCAGAAACTGAAGGTCTCCGATTTGACTGTGATCACCAATCTAATAAGTGCCCAATTAGATCTATCCCGAAATGAGGGCATCAGCTCTATCTCTACCGGGGGGCTGGTCAGGGCTAACTCTTTTTCCCTGGTGGGCCCGGTAGCGGAGAAGTTTTTAGAAACGGTCAATTTGGATAAGTCCTTTCTTTCGGCCAAAGCCGTCTCCCTGGAAGGGGACTTCATGGATCCAGAGATAAGTGAGGCCCACATCAAAGAACTCCTGGTCAAACGCTCCCAGGAGGTGACCATGCTTATCGACCACAGCAACTTTGGTAAGAGGGCTCTTAACACCTTTGACACCTCGAAAGATATTCACCGCCTAATTGTGGACGACAAAACTTCACCCGAATGTCTGGATAGATTCAGAGATCAGGGTATCGAAGTGCAAGTGGTTCCGGTTCAAAAATTGAATTGACAATTCTCTGGAAATATTGTAACATCAAAACGATTTATAAAAAACGTTTTATACAATTTCGTGTGCTAGATGATAGCTCAGGACGCCATAATTATTGAGTCTATCTAGATTCCTCTCGAGAAATACGACAACGACGGCACTCATTCAGATAGCGGATATCGAGGGCAACGTCAGGGAGTACAGGTACATGGAAGTATTAAAGCCTATCAAAGGAGGGTGCCGAGCGGGCGCAATCAATTGAGGGATACGGGCCCGCGATATTTCACGAAAGGGGGGTGGGAGAAGGATACTTGCCTTTTTGAAATCTGCAGAAGACAAAGACTGAAAAGGAGATGATGAGCAAGTGAAGAAGAAACTACTTATTCTGTTGGTAGTCTCCGTGCTAGTGAGCATGGCAGTAATAGGCTGTGCTCCACGAGTGGAGCCAGTGGAGGAGCCTACGCCTGTAGAGCCAGTAGAGGAGGAACCTGCACCAGAGCCAGCCGAGCCTATCGAGATTGCCATGGTGGTCAAGAATCTGGGCAACCCCTTCTTTGAGGCGGCCAAAAAGGGTGGTGAAGAAGCGGCCGCAGAAGTTGGTGCCACCTTCATCTTCGACGCGCCAGCTACACCAACTGCTGAGGGGCAAATCGAGATCATAGATGCCCTGATCGCCCGGGGGGTTGATGTAATAGCTGTCAGTGCTAACGACCCGGAGGCCCTGGTACCTGTTGGCAAGAAGGCCATGGAGGCTGGGATCAAGATGGTGACCTGGGACTCCGCCATAGCGCCGGAAGGACGCCAGATCTTCGTCAATCAGGCTGATATGGAGCAGATCGGTAGAATACAGGTGCAAATGCTGGCAGAGATGATCGACTATGAGGGTGAGATCGCCATTCTAAGCGCCGCTGCGG
>NZ_BLRZ01000060.1 GCF_013281975.1 Candidatus Hakubella thermalkaliphila
TTGCCGGCCCACCACAACCGCCTCTGTGAGCATCTCCGGATCTTCTCTCCTCCTTCTCCGATGGCTTTTCGAGAGATCTCCTCGACAGTGGCAGGAAATATCCGACCGGAGCAAAGGAGTTGCCCAGGTAGAGGAACTTTTGGAAAAGTATCTGGCCTATCATCTAGAAAAAAAGCCCAAGAGCTATCAATTTCTGCGGTTGATGGAGAGCGCAGAAGGATTCTTGGATAACTGAGTTCTCCGCCCTTTCTCCCTTTAGCTTCCCCGCCGAGAAGTCCCCTTCCGTAAGGAAGGGGAGGAGAGGCGGGAAAATTTTTGGTATAATGTAGTAAAGCGTCTACCTGCAGGCAAGAGGTCGGAATACAAGCAGCCCCCGGTAGCCCTGTATTCTGTAAAGCCGAATGGGAGTGTCGGGCGGACGCAGTAGGGTGGGGACCACCCGAATTCAGGCCTGTCTGAGGCACCGCAGGTTGCCGATGAAGCAAGAAGCTCCTTCCGTAAGGGCGGAGTAGTTCACTAGAAAACAGATTCCTCATTTTCATGGCTTGAGAATACGCCCCGGGATGACAAAAATTGCTATAAATGGCAGCGGTAGCTTCTGAGGGTCAGGCAAAGAAGAAGTATGAGGGGAAATAATGTATTTTCAGGATGTGATTCTTACCTTGCTAAAATACTGGGCTGAGGTGGGGTGTGTTATACAGCAGCCCTACGGTACTGAGGTGGGAGCAGGTACTTCCAATCCGGCTACCTTTCTAAGGTCTCTGGGTCCGGAGCCCTGGAACGTGGCCTACGTGGAACCCTCCCGCCGGCCCACCGATGGCAGGTATGGTGAAAATCCCTTTCGCCTCCAGCATTATTATCAGCTCCAGGTTATCATGAAGCCCTCTCCAGACGATATCATCGATCTCTACTTGAGAAGCCTGGAGTCTCTGGGCATCGATCTCCAAAATCACGACGTCCGCTTTGTAGAGGATGACTGGCAGGCTCCCACCCTGGGAGCTTCGGGCCTGGGTTGGGAAGTATGGATAGATGGAATGGAGATAACTCAATTCACCTACTTTCAGCAGATGGGGGGTCTTGAAGCCAGGCCGGTCTCTGCCGAAATAACCTATGGGCTGGAGAGGATCACCATGTATCTTCAGGATATAGATAACGTCTTTGAGTTGCAGTGGAATGAGGCGGTTAAATACGGTGAGATTCACCAGTTGGGGGAGGTGGAGTGGTCCAGATACAACTTCGACTACGCCGACGTGGAACTTCTGGGGAGGTTATTCAGTTCCTACGAGGGGGAGGCCCGCCGCCTTATCGACCTGAATCTGGTGCTTCCTGCTTACGATTATGTCCTGAAATGTTCCCATATTTTTAATCTCCTGGATGCCCGGGGAGCCCTGAGCGTGACCGAGAGAACCCGCTATATCGACCGGGTCCGCAATCTGGCCCGGGAAGTGGCCAAAGCTTACCTGAGCCAGAGGGAGAACATGGGTTTCCCTTTACTCAAGAAGTAGTGCGAAGTGTGAGCCCCCGGCCCTGGGAGGCATGATACATTTTATATAAGATAGCTACTTGTTTCCTCTGAAAATACATCTTAATCTCATGCTCCTTGGTGCCACCTGTGGTATGAGGGTTTCATAGATTAAACAAGGTCCGTTTAAGGGGATCGGAAATATGTCCAAGGATTTACTGTTAGAAATAGGGACGGAAGAGTTACCGCATCTGGCTCTCCAGGAAGGAAGAGAGCAACTTGAGGCCAGAGCCAGGGAGCTCTTTGCCGATAATAAACTCAATTTTCAGTCCATCCAGGTCTACGGAACTCCTCGCAGACTGGTTCTTGTGGTTCGGGAGCTGGAGGAGAAGCAAGAAGACCAGCTTATAAAGATCAAAGGACCCTCTAAAAAGATCTTCTACGACCAGAAGGGTGAACCTACCCGGGCCGCCCTCGGCTTTCTCAACAGCCACAAAGCCAGCCTCCAGGAGGTCAAAATAGAGCTCACTGAGAAGGGGGAGTACGTCTTTATAGAGAGGACTAAAGAAGGTCAGCCTACCGAAAAGCTACTTCCTCAGCTCTTAAGGAGCATTATCCTTTCTTTCTCCTTTACCAAGTCTATGAGGTGGGGAGATTCCAACTTGAGATTTGCCAGGCCCATACGCTGGCTTCTTTGTCTTTTTGGAGACTGTCATATTAACGTGGAGGTGGAGAATCTTATTTCTGGATCCATCACCTACGGTCATAGATTTTTAGGCCAGAATCCCATCCAGGTAGAAAAAGTTGAGGACTATTTCCGCCTTCTGCGAGAGAACTACGTCATCGTGGATCAGGAGGAACGGAAAAAGATCATCCTCGACCAACTGCAAAAGGCCAGTCAAATTCATAAATTACATCCTCTTCTGGACCGAGAATTGGTGGAGGAGGTAGTGGATCTGGTGGAGAACTCCCAGGTAGTGGTGGCAGAGTTCTCTCCCCGGTTTCTGGCTCTGCCCAGGGAAGTCCTGGAGACATCCATGAAATCTCATCAGCGTTACTTTCCGGTAGAGTCTCTCCAGGGGGAGCTTTTGCCCACCTTTATTTTTGTTCACAATGGCTCTCCCCAGGCAGAAACTGAGGTAAGGAAAGGAAATGAGCGGGTTCTCTCGGCCCGTCTGACCGATGCCATGTTCTTTTGGGAGGAAGACCTGAAAAAACAATTCGCCCAACTGACCCCCCAGTTGTCCGGAGTCATCTTCCAGGAGAAACTGGGAAGCATGCTGGATAAAGTAAAAAGACTGCAGAAGCTGGTACCATTTCTGGTCCAGAAGACAGGTCTGGCCGTGGATCTGGCCGTTGTGGAGAGGGCGGCCTACCTATGCAAGACCGATCTCGTCACCAATATGGTAGTGGAATTTCCTGATCTTCAGGGGGTTATGGGACGGGAATATGCCCAAAGGCAGGGAGAGGAACCCTCCGTCTGCCAGGCCATTTTTGAACATTACCTGCCCCGCTCTCTGGAGGATCCTCTTCCTGGTTCTCCAGAAGGTTCTGTTCTGGCCGTTGCCGATAAGATGGACACCCTGGTGGGCCTATTCGGGATCGGCCTGCTCCCCTCTGGATCTCAGGACCCCTACGCTTTGAGAAGAAAAGCCCGAGGGATCATCCAGATCACTCTGGACCAGGAGATGGACTGGTCTTTGGCGGAGCTTACCTCTTTTATCCAGCACTTATATGAGGAGCAGGGGGCGGAACTTAAGGATCAGGATACATTGAAGCAGGAAGTGATAGACTTCCTTCTTCAGAGGTTCAGGTACCTTTTGTCCGACCAGGGGTACCAGAATGAGCTTATCGACTCGGTTATAGAGGTGACCAGGGACAGAATTGTGGTCATTAAGAAGAAGGTGGAGGCTCTTGCTCCTATCATCGGCCTTCCCGAGATGGATGATCTGGCCACCGCTTATGGGAGATGCAACAATCTTTCTCGGGGATGGGAAACGGAGGAAGTGGATCCGGAGCTTCTCCAGGAGGAGCAGGAGAAAGTTATGTATGAGAGGCTGGTGGCCGCGGAGAGAAAAACTAAAGAAAACGCCCGGCGGTACGATTACGCTGCTATGATAAAGAATCTGGCTGCCTTGAGAACGGTGGTGGACAGCTTCTTTGACCGGGTGCTGGTTATGGTGGAGGAGGACAGGATCAGAGCCAACAGGCTCTCGCTGTTGAGGAGATACGTCCTTCTTTTCAACCAACTGGCCAACCTTTCTCTGTTGAGTGGGCTTCTGGTTCGGGAGAGCCAGCAAAGTCAGGAAGGATTGTAAAAGGACCTGGGTGTCTTCTGGGTGGGAAAAGAGTGAGGCTGGTTCTGTGTTCTAATGTCCAAATTAACCATAAGAGGAGGATCTGCTGTGCGCAAAAAGTATGTCTATTTCTTCGACGAGGGAAACGCCGAGATGAGAGATCTCCTGGGAGGGAAAGGGGCTAACCTCTGTGAGATGACCAGAATCGGTCTGCCGGTGCCTCCCGGCTTTGTCATATCCACCGAGGCCTGTATCCATTACTTTGAGAATGGCAAGAAGTTTCCTGAGGAGCTGTGGGATCAGGTCATGGCGGCCCTGGCCAGAGTGGAGTCGGAGACCGGCAAGAAGTTTGGTGATGAGGAACGTCCCCTTCTGGTCTCAGTAAGATCAGGGGCTAAAGTTTCTATGCCCGGCATGATGGACACTGTCCTCAATCTGGGTCTGAATGATGAGACAGTGGAAACTCTCTCCAGGATTGCCGGCAACCAGAGATTTGCCTACGACTGCTATCGCCGCTTCATGCAGATGTTCGGAAATGTGGTCATGGAGGTAAAGAAAGACCTCTTTGAGCACGCTCTAAGCGACCTCAAAGATAAAAAAGGCTATAAGTATGACACAGAACTTACTCCAGTTGATCTGAGAGAGCTGGTAGATACCTTCAAGGGAATAGTGAAAAAAGAGTCGGGACAGGAGTTTCCCTCTCAGCCTCTTAAGCAACTGGAGATGGCTATTCGGGCCGTCTTTGAGTCCTGGTATAATCCCCGGGCTATAACTTACCGAAAGATTAATGAGATTCCCGAGACCCTGGGTACGGCGGTCAACGTCCAGACTATGGTCTTTGGCAACATGGGCGAGAACTCCGGCACCGGGGTGGCCTTTACCCGCGATCCTTCCACTGGAGAGAAAAAGCTCTACGGCGAATATCTTCTCAATGCCCAGGGAGAAGATGTAGTGGCAGGCATCAGGACACCTCAGCCCCTGGAGAAATTAAAAGATGAGTTGCTTGAGGCCTACGACAAACTGGCCGGGATTATGGATACTCTGGAACAGCATTATGAGGATATGCAAGATCTGGAGTTCACCATCGAAGAGGGAAAACTCTATATGCTCCAGACCAGAGTAGGCAAGAGGACAGCCGCCGCGGCTCTCAAAATCGCCGTGGACATGGTAGAAGAGGGCCTCATCGACAAAAAGACGGCCGTCATGAGGATAGATCCCAGCCAACTGGATCAGCTTCTGCACCCCTGCATCGATCCCAACGCTGACTTCCAGGTTCTAACCAAAGGCCTCAATGCTTCCCCCGGTGCGGCCATGGGCAAGGTAGTCTTCCATGCCGACACCGCCGAGGAGATGGGTAAGGCCGGGGAGATGGTCATTCTGGTGCGCTGGGAGACTACTCCTGATGACATCCACGGGTTGGTCCAGTCCCAGGGCATCCTGACCAGTCACGGTGGAATGACCAGTCATGCTGCGGTGGTAGCCAGAGGCATGGGCAAACCCTGCGTATGCGGGGCGGAGGAAGTAAAGATCGACTACGCCAGCAAAAGCTGTCGGGTCAAGGATGTGGTTATAAGAGAAGGAGACATCATTACCATCGATGGAACCACCGGCCGGGTAATCCTGGGAGAAGTGCCCCTCATTCCTCCCATGATCAATGAGGACTTTCGAAGACTTCTGGCCTGGGCCGATGAGATCAGAAAACTGGGAGTCCGGGCCAATGCTGACACTCCGGAGGACGCGGCCAGGTCCAGGGATTTCGAAGCCGAGGGTATTGGGCTCTGCCGTACTGAGCATATGTTTATGGCTGAGGATAGACTTCCTCACGTTCAGGCCGCTATTCTGGCCAAGACCGACGAGGAGAGGGCCGAGCCGCTTCAGAAACTCTTGAAGATGCAAAAAGAGGACTTCGCGGCCATTCTTAAGGCCATGAACGGCCTGCCGGTGACCATAAGACTTCTCGATCCTCCTCTCCATGAATTTCTGCCCAATCTGGGAGATCTGAGAGTGGAGGTAGCAGAGCTTAAGCATAGAGGAGCTTCTCTGGAGGAGCTGGCCGCCAAAGAGGAACTGCTGGCCAACGTAAGAACTCTTTCTGAGGCTAATCCCATGTTGGGCTTGAGAGGATGTCGTCTGGGCATCACCAGGCCGGATATATACCAGATGCAGGTGAGAGCCATCTTTGAGGCGGCCTGCGATGTGGTTGAGGAGGGCTATGAGCCGGTGGTGGAGGTCATGATTCCTCTGGTGGGCATTGACAAGGAGCTGGCCCTTCTCAAGGAGAGCACGGAGAAGGTCATCCACCAGGTCTTTGAGGAAAGGGGCATAAGGATTGGCTACAAGATCGGGACCATGATCGAGCTGCCCCGGGCTGCTCTCACCGCTGATGAGATAGCCAAACACGCTGAATTCTTCTCCTTCGGCACCAATGACCTTACTCAGACCACCTTTGGCTTCAGCCGGGATGATGCCGAAGGCAAGTTCATTCCTGAGTATGTAGAGCTGGGGATTCTGGAGAAAAACCCCTTTGAGGTCCTGGACACCGAGGGGGTGGGTAAGCTTATTGATATGGCGGTCAAACTCTCCCGCCAGGTCAGGCCGGATATCAAACTGGGAGTCTGCGGTGAGCATGGAGGAGAGCCCAAATCTATCAAGTTCTGCCACCAGGTAGGCCTCACCTATGTAAGCTGCTCCCCCTTCCGGGTTCCTCTGGCCCGCCTGGCCGCAGCCCAGGCAGTGGTGGAAGAGGAGAGGGAAGTCTTTATCGATAAATGATTAAGATGACATGACAGAACACTATCGGCACACTCAAATTGGATATGTGGTTTTAGGTGCTTTGGGAGCCGCCCTACTTCTCATTGTCTATCTCATGACTGTTTATGGTTTCAGTTGGATTGCCTTCGCAGTTCTGATTATCCTTGGAGTCTGTCTGGTGTTATTCCCCACATTGACTGTAGTGATTGAGGAAGATGTTCTTGAAATACGATTCGGACCAGGAGTTATTCGAAAAAAATTCTCCTTGCGAGATATTGAATCATGCCAAGTGGTGAGAAACCCCTGGTACTATGCCTGGGGAATTCGACTGACACCTCATGGCTGGCTCTATAACGTCTCTGGCTCTTATGCTGTTGAGCTCAGGATGACGACAGGGAAGAAATATCGAATTGGCACTGACGTTCCCAATGACCTGGAGAAAGTCGTTCGACAATCTATTGAGAATACGAGAAGGTGATGGCGCACATCATAATCCAAGGATAAAGATCAATTATAAAAAGCTCACCTCTTTGTGGTAAGATCTTGATGTGTCCTGTTACCCAAATGAGGTGGGCTTTTTAACTGTGGTTACCATTCGCGAGAAGATTGAAGAAATCGAGCGAAGATCCCTCTCCCCCTTTGCCAGCCTCAGCTCTCAGAGCAAGGGCCGGCAAAGGCCCCAGAAGGATGATGAGATCCGAACCTGCTTTATGCGAGACCGGGACCGCATCATCCACAGCAAGACCTTTCGCCGCCTGAAACACAAGACCCAGGTCTTTTTCTCCCCCGAAGGAGATCATTACCGAACCCGCCTTACCCATACCCTGGAGGTAGCTCAGATCTCCCGTACCGTGGCCAAGGCTCTTTTTCTCAATGAAGATCTGACCGAGGCTGTTGCTCTGGGACACGACCTGGGCCACACTCCTTTCGGGCACGCCGGGGAGATGGCCCTCTCTCCGGTCATGGTGCAAGAGACGGGTCGCCCTTTCCATCATAACGAGCAGAGCCTCCGCGTAGTAGATTTTCTGGAAAGGGAGGGGGAAGGGCTGAACCTTACCTTAGAGGTGCGGGATGGCATCCTGCACCATACAGGAGATGGAGCTCCCATCACCTTAGAAGGGAAAGTAGTGCGCATCTGCGATCGGGTAGCCTACATCAACCATGACATCGACGATGCTCTGCGGGCGGGCATCCTCAAGCCTCAGGATCTACCCCAAAAGGAGCTAAAGATCCTGGGTCACGAGCATGGGGAGAGGATCAATACCCTGGTCAGAAACCTCATCTTCTCCAGTGAGGGCCAGAGTAACATAGAAATGGATCCAGAGGTGGAGGCCTCTATGAACCGTATGCGGGACTTTCTCTTTGAGACCGTCTATCTGGATAGTTATGCCAAGGCGGAGGAGAAAAAGCTGGGCAAGATGCTGGCTGACCTCTTCTATCATTTTCTAACCCATCCGGAAGAGCTTCCCCCGGAGTACCTGCCTCGGGAGGGAGAGCTGGCCGCGCTGGGGGTCTGCGACTATATTGCGGGCATGACCGACCGCTATGCCTTATCCGTCTACAACGACCTCTTTCTTCCCAAAAGCTGGCAAATAAAGTGATTCAGGCAAAACGAGATCGAGACCGGATAAGCGAAAGTACCACCTATTTTTTTCTCAAACACCGATTTTCACAGCCCGTATAATTGTCATTAGAATCATGAATGATAATTTGCCGCAGCGGATGTTTACATTGCCTTAAGATGACACTGCTTTCGTATGCGGATACCTGCTGGTATTTTCGTTTGGGGATGGGCAGCGTCACTTTTTGCCACTCTTTTCCGGGGATTTGCCCTGTGGCTTCGAGGAGCTTTTAATCTCTACGGGTTGAATTCCTCGAAGCTTGCTTCGTAAGTTTTTTGTTGTTAGATGGTGGACATGATTCAGATACCCCGCAGCTTGCTGCGGGCAGGTTCATCTTCGCTTGCGCAGGGTGATGAAACGGATGCCATCTTCGGTGAGTTTAATGACGACTATAAGGGCTGTGAAAATCGTTGTTTAATCCCAGATATGGACTTCTCAATATAGAGTCCACTGATGCGGAGTTGGCCAGCCTTCCCACTGTTTGTGAGCAGTGCCTCAATCCCTATTGCCAGCATGTCTGCCTGCCGGAGGCCATCTACCGGGACCAAAATACGGGGGCTCTGGTGATCGATGAGGACAAGTGCACCGGCTGCGGCTGGCGCCTTCGCTACTGCCCTTTAGGAGTCATCAGGTGGGAGGGGAAGGGCATTAAGGCCCGCAAGCGTGGAACATGGTCCGCCTTTTCAATGTACGGGAGGGATTTGGTCGTAAGGATGATCGTTTACCCTCCAAATTCCAAGAGGTCTTGACCCCCCTCTATTTTATTGACAATCCTTCTGTTTATGTTGTACCTTACAGTAGGAAAACCTAACTACTCTTGGGTGAAAGTGGTGCATGTAAATTAAGGGAGGAAGGAAATGCCGATAGTAAAAATCGGACCCAAGCATCAGGTCACCATTCCCACTCAGTTTTTTAAGACCCTTGACCTGAGGCCTGGAGATCTGGTGGAGGCTCAGCTTAGAGACGAGGCCATAGTTCTCATCCCCCAAAAGCTGATTCCCAAAGATCAGGCTTGGTTTTGGACGAAGGAGTGGCAGGACAAAGAAAAAGAGGCAGATGAGGCCATTGCCAGAGGTGAACTTTCTGGTCCCTTTGAGACTGCCGATGAGCTGGTCAGGCGTTTACGCAAGCAATAATGAAGATCCAAACCACCCAGCCCTTTGATCAGGACTATGAGACTCTGCCAGAGGAGATCAAGGAGCGGGCCGATAAACAATTCACTCTTCTTTTGGAAAACCCAAGGCACCCCTTATTGCGATTAAAAAGATAAAAGGAATCAAAGATATCTGGGAAGGTAGGATCACCAGAGATTATCGCTTTACCTTTCAGATTGATGGAGATACTTATATTCTCAGAAGGATTGGCAGACATGACCAAACTCTGAGGAATCCTTAAGGAGAAACGTTACTCCTGGAATATCCAGCAATATTTCAGTCCTAATTGGATGGACTCTTTCCCCCCTAAATTTACATGAATCTGAAGCAAATCTTATGGTTATTCAGCCAAGGTATCCTTGGATCAAGCCCGTTTTTCAAAAGCTTTGCCTGAAGGTTATCTAAGAGTGGCCTGACTGCATCCTGATGTTCAAACCCAAAAACATCGACTCTAACATAATCGCCATGCAGCTTTACCTTACCCTGCACATTTCTTAGAAAGTGCCGATGGACTAAATCAGGGGTCATTGAGAGGAATTCACCACCCAGATCGTTGCGGAAGGCACTCATTAAATTGAAGGCCATGAGTTTCAAGGCCAGGTTAGCTGTGATGGCATTGAGGTTCGTGCTTACCAGGAGATTGAAACCGAGAAAATCACCTTCCGAGAAGAGATTCCAGCATTTTTTCAGCCCATAATATTTAGACTAAAAGGATTTTGACTGTATGTTAGATTTACCATAGAGTTACAATTTTAGCAAGCCGCAGGACCGAGAGACTGACAAGGGTTTCCGCATAAGCAAGCTAATAGTCTATTGAAATATCGCACTAGAGACCATGTGATTGCTGGAGAGTAGGAGATGTAAATATTATCGAGCCTTTCTGCACAGCAAGATTCTTGGTTATTCTTGATAATATGGAGTATTTGGCAATCTCCTCCCCTAGAGGAAGTATTCCTCATCCGGCAACTAAGGGTAGGAAATCAATTATTAGTGCGATATTTATGTAGACTTTAGTCCCTCCTTTTGGTATAATATTACCTATTGTCAATATCCAAAGGAGGGAGGCAAATGGAAACCCAGATCACTTTTGCCATTATCTCGAGGGATGGGGATATTCTTTATCGGACTCTAGATGGGAAAGAGTATGTGGTAAAGTATGAAGATATCTGTCAGCGGAAGTTAGAGATGGTTAAGGTTGCCCAACTTACTGATTTGCCCATAAAGGATGTGTGCCAGATCTTTGGTTTTAAATCCAAGCAGACCTATTACCATGCCAAGGGCGTTTTGGAAGAGATTGGTTCTGTTGGTCTTTTCCCAAGAAAGACCGGGCCCAAAAGAAATTACGTAATGAGCGAGGAGCTTGTAACGAGGGCCATTGAACTTCGCTTCCGCACTAACTGGAACATGTATGCCATCGGGGAAAAACTTCGAGAAGAAGGGTTCCCGGTTCGGGACCGCATGGTGGGGGAGATCTTCGAGAAATACCGGATCACGGTAAAAAAAACTCCCAAAAAGAGGTTAGACGGAGATGCCGTCAATTCCTCACTCCGGAGAAAGTAGATGTCCTCAGTAACAATAAGAAGGAGAGGACAAATACAGTTGTGGTCACTCCTTCATCCATTCAGAAGGAGCTGGAAGAGAGGCTCAGGTCTGGTTTTACTTCCCCTTATGTGGGGGGACTGTTTTTGGTTCCCTATCATCTTCAACTGGGAAGTTGGGAGATGCTGAGCAATTTATTGCCTGACAAGATTGGTGGTATCCCACCCCAAAAACTGGGCTTACAGGTTATACATCATTCCCTTTATGGGATAAAGGGAACAAGGGAGTTAGATGAACTGAGGGAGTCCAGCTATGGTCTGCTTAAGTGGTTTGCCATTCATCTGTAGCCCTGTGACCGAGAATAGGTTTTTCAACCAAATACCCACAGCTCACTCGGAAGAGTTCTTGCTAGAGATGGGTAAGAGACAAAAACAGCTCGGTTATCTGAAAGGCAACATCGTTAATACCGATAGCCACTCCATCCGCAGCTTCAGCCGGATGCATATGCCAAAAAGCTATCTCTCCAAGGAGAAGATATACGATAAGAGCATCAGGACATTCTGGACACAAGACCAGGAGACCAAGAATCCTATATTCTTGAAGGCATCCTACAGCGGGACTACGGTGAGCATGGCTGTCCCTGATCTTATGGACAAAACCCTGCAGATCCTCCAAAATCCTTTCCTTTCAGCGATGGATAAAGAACATTTCGTGGGCACTCTACTCAGCCAATTAGATGAGAAGGGAATTAGAGTGATCCTGCCCATACGCAATTCTGATAAGAGGCTTAAAGAGATGGAGGCCATAGATGCCTCACAATTTACCCAAAGATTTGAGGGTCGAAGACTGGCCGATGTATTCACCTATCTCAAGGATTACCCCGATCCATTACGGTTCCTCGTTCTAAAGGTCAGAGAGGATGGTGAGACCAAATATGTGGGGTTCATCACTAACGA
>NZ_BLRZ01000061.1 GCF_013281975.1 Candidatus Hakubella thermalkaliphila
GTGGGAGAAAAGTTTTTTAAGGTACCGTTCAATTATACCAAACGCCTCCTCATCTACCTCCCGGAAGAAAACTCGGCGCCTTTCCTCGTCATCAATCAGGTTAAGGGCCTGTGCGATCACAACCCGGAGCATTGGCGCCCAGGCCCGCAGAGAACCTGCAGCATAAATCCTTTCGGCCGTCCGGTGAGCTTCATTTCTGGGTTCCGGGTTCCAGCGGTTGACCAAAGATATGTCTACTATGAGGTTTAGCAGTCGAATCAGGTTTTCCTTCTCCCTCTGCCTGAAATCCTCCGGACTCTCAAGCTCTGCGTCTATGGGCGGCGAGGCGACAAATTCAGCAAAGAAAGTACGCTGTACCGCAGACACGGTCAGGGGATTTTTCCGCGTCTTATTCTTCTCAGCTATATATTCACGCAGGCGATTTTCGGGATATTCCAGGATATCATTTTGAATGGCAGACCTCAGCCGCTTTACGGCTTCTGCTTTAGTAAGATCTTTAATGCGTACCAGAAACTCGACGAACCCTGCCTCCGATTTTTGCCCGGGACGCTCCAGGTATTGCTCCCAGTCCTCTCTGAAGAGGTCGCTATATCTAGCAATAAGAGTCGAGGTGTAGAAAGGCATTTGCCGGAGCTTATCATGAGCAGTCAGCACTGTTTCTTTGATTGCTCGGGGGTCTGCCTCAAGATAAATCTTACATTCAACCTGTTGCTGTCCTGCCCATACCTGTGCGGCAGTCTTATGTTGACCATCAAAGAGCAGAATTTGGCTGTCAGCCAGCCGGCATATAGCGGGAGCTAACTGGGTATACCGCAGGAAGTGGCGGTACAGTTCCCACATTCGGACAGGCTCTAGCGGACGCGGTTGGAGTTCACGGTCATTTTTCAAATGTTTGATCGAAACCAGAGCATAAAAATAAGTGAAGTGCGTAACCGGGCATCTGTAAAGAGGGAATAATTCCGCTTGCCCATTGTGCCAATAGACTTTGACATAGTTGTCATATGTTTCTATTCGGCAAGTCTTTCCATATCCGTCTTTCCCCAATCTGGATGCAAGTACATCATCAAGTCTGACACCGTCAGCCTTTTTAAATCCATCCTCAAAGAATCTGTCCAAATTTAGCTTGTCCCTAAACTCCTGTAACGATAGGGTCCGAATACGTCTGTGGTGCTCCCTGCACACTGGAGCAATGTTATCGATGTTAGTAGAGCCGTCTTCGCTCCACGGTGTTATGTGATGAAACTCAACCTGATCTGGATCTTCAATTGGCTCATTGTCTACAAAACACCGCAAAACGCCATCCTTGGTATGCCTCTCAACCACTTTTTTCTTCTCTTGGTCAGTCAACTGCCTTCTGGCCATCCCTTTCACCTCGCAACGCAACTTCGCCCTCTTCCGTCTTCCGCGAAAACTCCTTCAAATCAGTCGTCCCGCAACGCCACCCCCGCAGCCATCCGCAAGCGCTCCAGCATCCCTGGCTCCTGGCAGCAACAGAGCGTCCGGTCGATCCTCCCAAGACAGGAACGATGTTCCTAGAGTCGCGCGTACCTCCTCTTTGGTGGCCTTTTTTGGACGAGATCTGGCTGTAGGCTTGCCCGTCATGCAGGGCCACCTTATGATCCTATAACCATTATAAGGGATCGATCAGCGAAGACCAAGACTTTCCCCACTGTCCGCATCGCACTTCCTAATCTTACCTCAGAGGGGTGACAGATGCTGTCATTGCCACATACAGAGACCTTGTATTCTGTCTTGCTCCTCCCGGGCAGGAGAATCCAGCCAACATGCCAATCGAAAAAGCCCGTGAGCTCAGGTTGTGATGCCTCACAAGAGGTGACAGCACCCCATGTGCCTCCCCAGCCACCTTGAAGGAGTCAAAATGCTTGCCATTTTCCGTCCTTCGAGCAACAATCTAAGATGAATACAATTCCTTTGCTTTTCGACGGCTTAGTGTGGCGAGGCAAAGTGAGGGGCTGGCAGGTTTTGAAGGGCTTGGGTGACAGGATTTGACAGGGCAGGCGCTTAAAATATATAGCGGAACAACAATGTACTTGAGCCAGAAATGAGGATGATGATAAGGGGATAAACCTTTTAAAGGAGGTGCTTGCCGAGTGAAGTTAATATTTCGAGATGTGGCCACTCATCAAAAAGTTATAATTGACAAAAATAGAGATTGGTAATACAATATTAATGAATAAGTAATACCAGAGGTGATTGCTATGGGTGAAATGTTGAGTATAAAACTTGATGATCAACTTCTCAAGAAATTAGAAACTGTCGCCAAAGCACGCAAGGTTTCTAAGAGCTCATTAGTAAGGAAGGGGATTGAGCTTGTCCTTCTTCAAGAGGAGAGCTTATCAGGAGAACTGGTGAAACAAGTTAGTGAAGCTCTTAGGGACAATCAACGTGTGCCAGTTCACATAGACTGGCACCATATTGAGAAGGAGCTGTCCCAGAGTGCGCCTAAATGGGAAACGCTACCCGAGGCCATGAGCGCTAGCCGAAAGCGTGAGTGGAAAGAGTGAAAGTCTTTATTGATTCAGATATATTTATACGCGATTTACGGTATCCAAAAGATCAACGATTTCGTGAAAATTCGGCCTTCCTCGAGCAAGTATACAAAGGAAAGCTAAAAGGGTTAACTTCAATATATAATGTGTTAGAAGTGTGCGGCATATTATCTTTTAATCTAAGCGAAGAACGCCTTCTTGAACTTTACGCTGGATTTCGAGATAAATACAATTTGCAAATACTTTTTCCAAAAAGAAACGGTGAAAGTGTTTGCTTCCTCATCTCGGAGCTTTTCCTTCTCATTGCTAAGAAACTGAGTTTTGTGGATGCACTGATCGCCTCGATGGTTGAGCAAAACCATAAAGCTCTTGATCGATTTATCTCCTGGAATGCTGAGCATTTTAAAGATAAACTGAGCGTCGAAGCTATTACCCCACCGGAGATTCTGTAGCAAACACTGCTATAACCCTTTGTAGGTACTTATGATCTGCGTCCCCCAGAACAAAGAGATAATGGCTCCCAGGACCAGATGAGGAGCAAAGGGGATGTAGTCCTTTCTCGTTTTCTTCCTGGTGAGGATCAAAAACAGTCCGGTCAGAGCCGCGGTGACAAAGGCTATCATCAGACCCGGGAATACGGAGTAGCCCAGATAAATACCCATAGTAGCGGCCAGTTTGACATCCCCCATTCCCATTCCACCGGGTACAAGGAGAGCCAGAATCAGAAACAGACCACCTGCTACTGCAGAAGAAATCATGAGCTCCATCCATCTCTCTGGATAAGCCAGAGCTATGAATATCACACCAACAAGATAAAGTGGGAAAACAATCCTGTTGGGAACCCTCCTTTCCCTCAGATCGATAAAGAAAATGGCGATTAAGGAAGACCCAAAGATCAACACTGGAATCAGTTTTAGATGAAGGCCGAAAAAATAGAGGCTAAGAAGAAAGTACAGTCCGCCCATCAATTCAGAGAGGGGATGAAGCAGGGAGATGGATCTTCCGCAAGCCTGGCACTTTCCCCTCAACAGCAGGTATCCTAACAGAGGTATCTCCCCATACCAGACAGGCCGTTCCTGACAACAGTTAAATTGAGATAAAAAGGCCCGCTGGGTAGATTTGGGGTGAGGAATAACGAAATGGAGGCAGATAAGTCGCCCCACCAGGGTGCCTACCAGGAAGACCAGGAAATAGCCAAAAAACCTGTATGAGGAAATTACCTGCTCCTATCTTCAATTGATTTCAGATACTCAGTCAGTTCTTCGCGCACTATGGGAAGGGGGAACTCCTTACCTGTCCATATTCGGAAGGATTCGGCTCCCTGATGGATGAGCATCTCCAGGCCGGAAACAACCCGGGCCCCCCTCTCCTCCGAATCTCTTAACAATTCTGTCCTGAGAGGCCAGTATGCCAGATCATACACTATGTGGCGCTGGTCGATGTCATCAGTGGGAATAGGAATTCCTGGATGATCCTTCATACCTACAGAAGTCGCGTTAATAATCAGGTCTGAGTCACTTATCACCAGAGCCAGACCCAGATCATAGCTCGCCGTATTAATCTCGGTCTCAGGCTTAAAGCTGCTCAGCTCCTGAGCGAGTCGGTGTGCTTTTTGGGGAGTCCTGTTCAATACAGTGAGCCGGGCAACTTCCTGCTGTGCTACCACGAAAGCAACGGCCCGGGCTGCTCCACCCGCCCCTATTAAAAGGACCTTTCTGCCCTGAAGGGAGATGCTCTTTTCTCGCAGAGAATTCAGAAAGCCGATACCATCGGTGTTGAACCCCATTATCTTGCTGTCTTTAAATAAAAGAGTATTGAGGGAACCGGTTAAGATCACACTCCCATCCTTGATATCCACCCACTCCACAGCTTCCATCTTAAAGGGCATGGTCACATTCAGGCCTACCATCCCCAGATCCCGAGCTCCCTCAATAGCCGATCTGGCTCTGGCTGGCTCCACTTCAAAAGAGAGATAGACCCAGTTAAGTCCTAAATGGGAAAGGGCTCTATTATGCATGATGGGGGATAGGCTATGCCGCACCGGATTACCGATAATTCCCACCACTTTGGTCTCAGAGTCAATCAATATAGATCTTCCCCAAACTAGAATATCTTGAACTTAGTATTTTCATAGAGCTCATTTCCTCAAATCCTGGTCTCGCAGACAAAAGGAAAACTGGTTTACGGCCTGACTATCATCCTTAGAATCTAAGCTCAAAGCCCCTGAACTGGGAAGGCCCCCTGTACTCGCTCACCTTGACCTCCCTGACCAGGGCACTCGAGGGCCCTTCTTTCAGGCGGTTGATAAAAGAGGCCACGGTTTCCTCATCTCCCTCAGCCACTATTTCGACCCGACCATCCCGCATGTTTCTGGCATACCCAGCCAGTCCAAGGGTATGAGCATGCCGAAGAGCAAAATAGCGGAATCCTACACCCTGCACAATGCCCGAAACAAGGATATGCTTGCATACCCTCTTCATATTTCAAAGCACCTTCTCTCCCTTGAAAATAACCCAATTTTCATGCGACGTGGTGCGCCGCGGTGCATGGGCGATTCCCTTGAAAATAACACAATTTTCATCCCTTGAAAATAACCTCATGCGATGTGGTGCGCCGCGGTGCATGGGCGATTCCTTGTAGTTATGGAGAGGGACTTCTCCTGAAAGGCCTCTCCACCCTCCTTATCATCCTGGTCCACCAGTGCTCTCGAGAACCCAGGGGGGTGACCAGAATGGTGATCAGGCCTGCTCTATTTCCCCCCCAAATATCGGTAAAAATCTGGTCGCCCACCCCAGCTACCTGATGCGCTGGCAGGTCCAGGGCCTCAAGAGCTTTCCTGAAAGCCCTCTTGAAAGGCTTCATGGCATTGGAAACATAGGGAACTCCCAGAGAATCAGATATGTTCTTCGCCCTGACTGAAGTGTTGTTAGAGACAAGACATATTTTAATCCCGCTGTGTAACAAAGAGGAGAACCATGCTTCCCGTTCAGGGGAGAGAAATGCCCCACCATGTTCCAGCGAAGTATTGTCCAGATCGATAATCAACCCCTTGAGGCCCTTGGCCTTCAGGTCTTCAGGTCCGATGTGATATAGAGATTCGTATGAATAGTTTGGTCGGAGAACTTGTAAGAACATCGTTTACTAAAACTGAACCTCCCCAGGGCTAAAGTCCGGGACCTGCGACGGCTTAACTTCGACCACGTTCTGTCATAAATATTCTCTTAGTAATTGGCGATGATGCAAGCATCACTCAGGAACCATGAAAATATTGGGTCTATTTTCTAGACAAGGAGCGCATTTTTTCGGTAACAGCCATGATCGACCCTGGTACTCCCACAATACGTTTAAAGAAGGCGCCTCCGGCTAAACTTAGATCAATCATGATATCGGTATCACGGGAAGGCCCACAATACCTTTAAAGAAGGCGCCTCCGGCTAAACCCTTCACTTCTCCTTTCGCTTCTGATTCAGAATCTTTACATGTTCCTCGTAAGTCCTGGTAAAAGTATGAGTACGTCTTTCCTCATCGGTGACCACAAAGTAGAGATAATCCACATCAGCCGGATTTAGAGCTGCTTTTATGGACTCAAGACCGGGATTAGCAATGGGGGTGGGAGGCAGACCAGGATAAAGTCTGGTGTTATAGGGGGTATCTGTCTGCAGGTCTGAGACGGTAAGGGGTTCATCCCATTTGTCCAGCCAGTATGTAAGAGTAGCATCTATCCCCAAGGTCATCCCCTGCTTGAGTCTATTATGAATAACCCCTGAGATCAGGCGGCGCTCCTCTGGAACATGAGCCTCCCGTTCGATCATAGAAGCAATCTTGACGATGTCATAGGTGCTGAAGCCCTCTGCTTCGGCCTTTCTCCAATCAAGCCCCTCGGTTTCTGTGGCAAACTGCGCCAGCATCATATCTACTAACTGTTCGGCACTGGTCTCCTCGGTAATTTCGTAGGTTTTAGGAAAAAGAAACCCTTCTAAAGAACTAACTCCTTCTAGAAAAGGGTAGTCATGCCTCTGGGGTATGGCTACCTCCAGGAACTCTCTCCTGCTGATGGGACTGCTATTCTGAACTTTATCAGCAACCTGAGCCACGGTATACCCCTCCGGAATGGGTATTTTATAGGTCACTACTATAGGCCCCTGCCTGAGAACCTCCAGGGCTTCCTGATAAGAGGAGTTGGTGAGAAAAACATAATCACCTTTCATGATGTTTTTATCCATCTCTTTGTATCGGACATAGAGCCTGAATATTAAAGCACTCCTGATGATCCTCTTCTCCTCTAAGTCCCTGGCGACCTCCCGAAGAGAGGCTCCTTCCGGAATAGTCACGGAAACCTCTTCCCGGGTCACATCCCCAGAGGTTTGGGAATTGCTGAGGCAGGCTAACCCTGACGTGCCGACCAGGGCCACCAGAACCAGCAAGATTAGAGCAAGGGCAGCCTTTCTACCTCGAAAAATATCCGTCCTCACTTTTGGAAAGAATAAGGAAGTCTTAACAGGCATCTATTTCGCGGCTCAAGGTCTTGAGAGTCCGCCTCTGGCCTACGTTTTCTCTCCTCCCTTTCCCCTCAAGTAATCCAGGTAACTCTGCAGGATAAACGCAGCCGCTACCATATCCACCTTCTTACCTATCTTCCACCCCAGAATTTCCCTCTCCCTCATGGCCTTCTCGGCCATGGTGGTAGTATATCTTTCATCCCAGGTCCGGACAGGTATCCCCAGAGGACCGAGGATCGCGCTCACATTATCTAAAAGCTTTCTATTCTCTGGACTCACTGATCCCCGCAAGGAAGTAGGCAGTCCGATGATGATCTCGTCTACCTGGTACCGAGATAGTATATTCCTTAAATCATCTACCCACTTTTTATTTCTCTTCAACACTTCGAGAGGCGTTGCCACTAAGTTCAACTCATCGGATATGGCCACTCCAATCCTTTTATGCCCTATATCCAGCGCTAACTTCCGCATCTTTTGCCCGACTCACTGCCCAGAGCCGATCTTTAGCTTCTCTACGGCCAACATCCTGGCTTTCTCCACTGCCTCAGCCAGTCTGCCTGCCGATTTTCCACCGGCCTGGGCGAAGTCACTTTTGCCTCCTCCTCCCCCTGATATAAGGGGCGAGACTTCCCTCACGATCTCATCACACCTGATCCCTTTCTCCACCAGATCTGCCGTTGCCGCCACCAGCATCAACGGTCTCCCATTGTTTTTGGAAGCTAGAACAATGAAGCTACTGGTGGTCTTTTTCTGAAGATTATCCATAATAACTTTCAGGTGATCCAGCTCTATATCATCGAAAATGTGGCCGATGAGAGCCGTCCCTCCAATCCTGAGAGACCCGGTCAGCTCCCTTTCCAGTTCCGCAAGAGCGCTTCTCACTTTCAGAGAAACAAGCTCTTTTTCTTTGTTTTTGAGCTCCCTCAAAAGAACCTCTGTCCTGGCCACAATCTCCTGGTCACCAGTTCCTAAGAGAGATGATAGCCTCTTGACAATCTCATCCCTTTCCCGCAAATAATGCACCAGGCCAAAACCGGTCACCGCCTCTATTCTCCTCAGGTTGGAGCCAATGCTGGATTCACTGATTATCCGGAAAAGGCCGATCGCTCCAGTATTGGCCACATGAGTGCCCCCGCACAGCTCCCGACTTATATCTCCTACCTCTACTACTCTTGCAAACTCCCCGTACTTCTCCCCGAAAAGAGCTATGGCGCCCATCTCTTTAACATGTTCCAGAGAGGTCACATAGCATCTTACCGGCAGGCCGTCCAAAATCTTGTTATTGACCAGATTCTCCACCTTCACCAGCTCCTCCTCCGAAGGAGCCTGAAAATGAGAATAGTCAAACCTCAACCTGTTGACCTCTACCAGAGAGCCAGCCTGCTTCACGTGGTCACCCAAAATCAGCCTCAGGGCCCAATGGAGAAGATGAGTAGTCGTGTGGTTGCGACAGATAGCCTTTCGCAGACCAGCATTGATGCGGGCCAGGGCCTCCTGGCCCACTGCTACCCGGCCTTCCACCACCACTCCTCGCTGAACATGAATTTCATCCAGTACGGGGTAGGTAGCCTCAACCCTTATTCTGCCTGTCTCTGTGGTTATCTCCCCTTTATCTCCTACCTGGCCGCCTCTCTCGGCATAAAAGGGAGTCTCCCCCAGGACGACCTCTATCTCATCGTCAGGACCTGCTTCTCCGACCTTGGTACCGTTCTTGACCAAAGAAGTGATCTTCGTCCGAACCTCATCTTTCTCGTATCCCACAAAAGAGAGCTTTTGTCCGGCAGTCAGGTCTCGGTACACCTCTTCCGGTCTTTCCTTAAGGTCGTAGAACTCCTGGTAGGACCTGGCCCTTTCCTTCTGTTCGCCCATCAGCTTCTCATAGCCTTCCATATCTAGAGAAAGACCCTCCTCTGAGGCTATCTCCTGGGTCAACTCTACCGGAAATCCATAGGTATCGTAGAGCTTGAAGATGATATCACCAGATATTATGCTCTTTTGATCCACCTTGATCTCAGCAATATAGTCATCCAGAAGGACAAATCCCTGCTTCAGGGTTCGGGAGAACCTCTCTTCCTCTCCCTGGATCACTTTCTGGACATGCTTCTGGTGCTCCAAGAGCTCGGGGTAGATATCGCCCATGGAAGTGATGACCGACTGGCTCAGATTGGCCAGAAAGCAGTCCTGGATATCCAGAAGCTTGCCGTGTCTGACAGCTCTTCTAAGCATTCTTCTCAGAATATAGCCTCTCCCCTCGTTAGAAGGAAGGACTCCATCGCTAATTAAGAAGGTTATGGCCCGAGAGTGATCAGCCAGAATTCTCAGAGATCGATCGGTGGTTGAGCTCTGACCATAAACAGCCCCCGAAATTTCTTCACCTGACTTTAGAATTTGGGCCAAAAGATCAGTCCTGAAAACATCTCTCTGATCCTGAAGGATGGCAGCAACTCTCTCCAGGCCCAGACCAGTATCGATATTTTTTTTGGGTAAGGGCAGGAGAGATCCATCCTGTTGGCGATCATATTGCATGAACACCAGATTCCAGATCTCCAGAAATCGGCCGCACTCACAGGTAACATCGCACTGCGGCCGGCCACAGCCTATGCCTTCTCCCTGGTCGTAGTGAATCTCTGAACACGGCCCGCAGGGACCGGTGGGACCCATATTCCAGAAGTTAGTCTTCTCTCCCAACCTGAATATCCTCTCCTGAGGAAGTCCAACTTTCTTATTCCAGATGTCAAAAGCTTCATCATCATCCTCAAAAATGGTTATCCAGAGCTTAGTCCGATCCAGTTTGTAACCTTCCGTCACCAGTTCCCAGGCCCAGGGGATAGCCTGCGCCTTGTAATAGTCGCCGAAAGAAAAGTTGCCCAGCATCTCAAAAAAGGTAAGGTGAGTTCTATCATCCCCGATGGCCTCGATATCGGTGGTTCTGAAGCATTTTTGTACGGTGGTCGCTCTGGTATATTCTGGTTGTTTTTGACCCAGGAAGTAGGGTTTGAACTGAACCATTCCGGCACTGGTGAGAAGAAGAGTAGGATCATCAGGCACCAGAGAGGAGCTGGATACCCTTTTGTGTCCCCTGGCCTCAAAAAAGCTCAGAAACTTCTCTCGTATCTTTGCGCTTTGCACCACACAATCCTTCCTGAAAAAATATCTAACTCAATATCTAAAATATCTAAAGCCTGTTCAGGCAAACCATCTAGAGATCTCTAAAAATCAAGCTTCAAGGGAATCCTAAAGAATTTTAAAGCACGTTTTGTTTTCTGTCGACCACCCAAAAGAAGAAGTTTTTCAAAACTCTACCCCGAGAAATACCCCTCTTCACCTTCGTGGTGTCGCCTGCGGCAACATGGGCGACTCATTTGATTTAGCGAGAACTCCCCGCCGGTAAGGGCGGGGGTATCTATCTGACAATTTTCTCCTTCTTTTCCGCTTTGCTGCCCTCACCGTCTAACGCACCCGCCGCCTTAACCTCTACACCTTTTTTCTTCAGCACAAAGGTCAGGACTAGCTCTTGAGCGACAGCCACTAATGGTACTGCCAGCAATATTCCCCAAAGACCAAATAGAACGCCACCTGCAATAAGAGAAAAGATAGCCACAACCGGATGAACCCCCACGTAATGCTTCATGACATTAGGGGAGATAAGAGCATTGTCAATCTGCTGCACCACAAAGAAAAGAACTACCACCAACAGAGCTTTAATGGGGCTATCCAGAAGAGCTATAATGGCCGCCGGCACCGCACCGACCACCGGCCCCAGGTAAGGAATAACGTTAAAAAGGCCAGCGATCATGCCCAACAAGATAGGATAATCCACGCCCAGAATTATGAGAACCAGGCTACACATGATCCCTACTATAAGAGCCACGGTCAACTGCCCCCTGACGAAGCCACCCACGGCTCTGTTGATGATGGAGATCACTGAAGTTACCGTCTCTCTTCTTGATTCCGGAAAGACCTCGAGAAAGAATGCTCCAATTCTCTTAAGGTCCTTCAGAAGATAGAAAGCCACAATGGGAGCCAGGATGAAGGTGGCTATGGCGGAGATGAGACTGATGGTAGCCACGGGGGCTCGTCTAAGAATGCTCAAAGCGAAGGCCTGGAATTCGGAGATAGCGCTCTCCACCACATTCTCCAGTGCAGGAGGCAACTGGAGCTGCATCCGAAGATATTGTTCGCCTAAAGCAGCTCCGATCTCCCTTGCCCTGGCCAGGTGAAAGGGAAGCCCCTCGATAAATCCTCTGATCTGTTGGACCATCACCGGGATTACAAAGACCAGAATGATGGCCACAACGGATAGGAAAATGAGATAAGCAATCAAAGTAGAATAGATCCTGGGAACCCACCGCTCGAAATAGGAGACCAAAGGACTCAGAATATAGGCCAAAAGAATAGCCAGGACAAGGGGGGTAAAGGCAAATCTTAGGAAATAAACAAGATAGAGCGCAGCCAGGACAATGACACCAATCCCTATCAGGCTCCAGGAGATTATGCCTACCCGCTTTATCAGCTCTAATTTCTCTCTTTCCATTGGCTCACCGGGCACTTCTGTTCCGGATCCTCCCTCCCTTGAAAATAACATAATTTTCATGCGACGTGGTGCGCCGCGGTGCATGGGCGATTCCCTTGAAAATAACCCAATTTTCATCCCTTGAAAATAACATAATTTTCATGCGACGTGGTGCACCGCGGTGCATGGGCGATTCCTTCCATCATCTCGGCCGCGACATCTGACTACTTGGATGAGATAAAGA
>NZ_BLRZ01000062.1 GCF_013281975.1 Candidatus Hakubella thermalkaliphila
AATTGAACCACAACATATTGTATGTATTCAGGTAAATGACGTTGTAGGGTTAATAGTAGCTGCAACAATCCATCTCAAAATGATGGGGATAAGAGAATGATCTTCTTTGTCTAAGTAAGGAGGGGAATCCAAACTCATGCATCAGGATCAGTGCTTAGTGGAGATGATAAAGATAAGAAAGAAGTTTGGAGAGGTCCAAGCATTAAAAGATGTCGACTTTACTGTTCGTCGCAGAGAAATCGTAGGGCTGCTGGGAGATAATGGAGCAGGCAAATCTACTCTGGTAAAGATCCTGACAGGCATATTTCCTCCTGATGAAGGCGAAATTTACTTTGAGGGAGAGAGGGTAAATTTTTCGTCACCCCGACAGGCCAGAAAAATGGGAATTGAGACAGTTTACCAGGACTTGTCGTTAATAAATTTGATGAATATCTCAAGGAACTTCTTTTTAGGAAGAGAACCAGTCAGGAAGATAGGCTTATTTGGATTACTGGATATGAAGAAGATGAATAACGAGTGTAAGAAGGAGTTGGATCAAATCGGCATAAGAGTAAGGTCCACGAATGAACACGTAGCGGTTTTATCCGGAGGAGAAAGACAGGCAGTCTCTATAGGAAGGTGTATGTACTTTGGAGTGAAGCTCCTCGTTTTAGATGAGCCTTTGACTAGCCTGTCAGTCAGAGAGCAAAGAACAGTGCTTGGGTACATGGAAAGAGCAAGGGAATTGGGAGCTTCACTTATATTCATATCCCATAACGTACACCATGTGTATCCGGTCGCTGATAGATTTGTGTTCTTAGACAAAGGGGTCAAGATAGGAGAGTGCATCAAGAAAGAGGTATCAGCCGATGATGTCACAGAGATAATATGCAGTGGCAAAGTAATGGCTAAATCGGAAAATTCCAAGTGAGAGAGCAAATGAGCAAAAAAGTGAAAGCTGTAGTTATGCCAGAGCAGGGTAAGATAGAGATAAGAGAATTCCCCTTCCCAGATCATTTAGAAGATGGAGCTATGATTGTCCGCCCCATAATGTCAGGTATCTGTGGAACAGACAAGCATGCTTTCAGAGGAGAGTCGGTGCAGTACGCAGGAACAGAACGGGAGATTTTTGGTTCTTATCCGGTGATACCTGGACACGAAAGCGTAGCAGTAGTGGTAGAGATTACTCCTAAAGCCAGGAGAGAGATGGAATTTTATGGAGAAGCCCTCTCTGAAGGAGATCGGGTGGTTATTAGTCCGGATATTGTTTGCGGTTACTGCTATCAGTGTCGCCATGGCTTTCATTACACCTGGTGTGAGAATATTGAAAGTTACGGGCACATGAAATGTGATGCTCCCCCTCATCTTTTTGGAGGTTGGGCAGAATATATGTACATAAAGCCAGGAAGTCATGTCTGCAAGATCCCGGCTGAGATTAGCGATGAAATAGCCGTTGAAGGTAGTTTTCGTTCCTCAAAGTGATTCCTCGCCCTGACCACTTGCGTATGGCGAGGATGGAAGGAGCGAGAGACTTCTAGAAGACTATGCAAGGGCGGAGGAGATTTGCGTTGAATGAAATGACCTCCCGCGAAAGGGTTCTTGCAGCTATTAACCATCAGGAGCCAGATCGGGTGCCCATAGATTTGGGCGGTATCCTTTCGGGCGTCTCCCGGTTTGCCTATCGCAGGCTTTTAGGATATCTGGACCGAGCTGATCTACCCATCAACATTAGCGATCGTGTTCAGCAACTGGCCGAACCTCGTGAGGAGATTCTGAGGAGATTTGGCTCTGACTTCCGCCATATTCGGGCTGGCCCACCAGATAACTATGAAGAGCCCTCTTTTGGCGATCCTCACGCGTCTTACGAAGACTACGCCAGTGGAGCCACCCAGCATGCTTTTGTGGACGAGTGGGGCATCAAATGGCGCCGAGCTGCCTATTACTATGATATGGTGGAGCACCCTCTTGAGGGGGCCAGTCTGGAAGATCTCAAAGCCTACCGCTGGCCGGATCCTCACGACCCTGGCAAGACCAGGGGTCTTCGGGAAAAGGCCCGAGATCTCTATCTGAATACAGATTATGCTCTGGTAGCAGACCCAGCCTCAGGCGGCATTCTGGAGATGGCCCTTTGGACAAGAGGATTTGAGGATTTCTATATCGACCTGGGAACCCATAGCAAGTTTGCTACCATACTTTTAGATGGCATTACGGAATACTTTCTGGCCTGGTTTGGAGAGTATCTTGATACAGTAGGTGATTACATCCAGATCATTGCTCAGGGTGACGATCTGGGGATGCAGGACAGAATGCTTTTGCCTCCCAACTTATACCGCAAGTATATCAAACCGCGTCATCAAAAGGTGATCGAGCTTATCAAGAGTAAGACCAGGGCTAAAGTTTTCCACCATTCCTGCGGAGCTATTTTCCCTCTTATTGGTGATTTGATCGAGATTGGTGTGGATATCTTGAATCCGATCCAGCCACGAGCTGAGGGCATGGACACCTGGGAGCTTAAAAGGGTTTATGGACAGTCGATTACTTTCCACGGGGGTGTGGACGTGCAGACGGTACTCCCGCGTGGGACTACTGACGATGTTGTAGAAGAGGTAAAGGAGAGGATAGCCTCTCTTGGTCCAGGTGGAGGTTATATCCTGGCGGCCTCTCACAATATTCAAGCCGATGTTCCGCCAGAGAACATAGTAGCTATGTTTGAGGCGGCCCAGGAATACGGTCAATATCCTCTCCAGATTGAGTTAAGTAGGAGAAGTGATGCGTCTTAATGAATTTTGGTCTAATGCGAGAAAAGGTTCTAGATCATTCTTGAGGGTTCGGCCTACGAGGCCCGCGCCCCTTCTCATCATCTCATTAATTGATCAACAGCACCGTACTGTGGGTAATAGAAAGGAGAAAACTAATGTCCAAGTGGCAGATCCCGCCTCAGGGCGGACATCTAGATAAGGCAAGCGGGGTTTATCTTCAGAATATGACCTGGGGGGAGGTGGAGAAGCGTCTCAAAGAGAACGATATTATCATTGTTCCGGTGGGCTCTACCGAGGCTCATGGTCCCCACGCTCCTCTGGGTGAGGATACCTTTTTGGTCACTCGTATGGCCGAGCTGGTAGCCTTAAAAGTGGGCTGCACCGTGGCTCAGCCCATCTGGTACGGTTCTCATCCCTATCATCATATGGGTATGCCGGGGACCATCGTTGTACCTGAGGAGATCTTCTTAGGCCAGCTCCGAGCCGTAATAGCCGGACTGTGGAACATGGGTTTCCGTAAGCAGATCCTGCTCAACGGTCATGGCCAGGAGTACGTCATTCCCACGGCCATCCACCAGTTTGCCAAGCGCTATCAGGTACCAGGGATTTTTATTAATCTAAACTGGTATCATGCTATTCCCGAGCACTTTAAGACCAAAGAAGAGGGAGGTAGCTACGAGACCCACTTCATCCACGCCGATGAGGTGGAGACCTCCTGGTGTCTGGCCCTTTTTCCGGAGCTAATGGATATGGAGGCAGCGGTGGACACCAAACCCAGAGGATATCTGCCCGAGGGTCATGTGGATAGGGCTGGCAATCTCTTGCAGCGGCCCATTGCCTGGTATGGTCATGTGGGCCTGGGTCCTATTGAAGTGGCTGCTTATCCCGAGGGAGTGGTGGGCCAAGCTACTTTAGCTGAGGCCGAGAAGGCCCGAGAGGGCCTGGAGGCTCTTTTGGATTATATGGTACGCCTGCATGATGACATTCGAGCCGCCTTTCCCCCAGGCAAGCTCCCGCCCATCGAGGAGATGACTCAAAGGCCCAAAGAAGAGATCGAGGCGGTCATTAAAGGTCCTTTGGCTGAAGGTGGCAGGAGCATCTATACTCTGGGTTACCCAACTTAGAGAAGAAGTACTGGCGAAGGAGCGATTTGGTTTGGAAAGCAAAGAACGGGTCAAGGTCGCCTTGGATATGCTTCCCTCTCCATCGAAAGGGCCAAGGAGGCTGCCGCAGAGTTTGAAAAGCTGATGGAAGAAAGGGGATGAAACTATTTCGAAAGGAGTAAGAGCTATGAGTTCTACTCGACAAAAAGAGGAATACCTGGAAGAGATACGCGAAGCGTGTCTAAAGTTTAATTTCTTTGATGCTGAAGACGCGGTGGAAAAGGCACTGGGAGCGAATGTCCCTTCCGCTCAGATAAGGGACTGTTTCACCCGGATCATGAGTGATGCTTGTAAGAAATGGGAAACACGAGAATATTGTCTGCCCCATCTGTATGCTTTGACCAGTATAAATGAAGCCATCCATGGTCTACTTGAACCCCCCGCTGAAATAAAAGGTAAGGTAATCATAGCTACGATGGGTTCTATGCATTATTTCGGAAAGCAGCTTGTTAAATGCTTGCTGATGAACGATGGATTTGAGCTCTATGATCTGGGAGAGACAGTTCTTCCTCTGATGGTTATTGAGAAAGTCAAAGAGGTAAAGCCGGACATTATATGTTTAAGTGCGCTTGTTGCAGTTTGCCTTCCGCTACAAAAGGAGGTAGAAGTGTTGTTGGAAAAGGAGGGACTAAGGGATAGAGTAAAATTGTTAGTGGGAGGCATCTCTACTTCGCAGCGCTGGGCTGATGAGATGAAGGCGGATGGTTGGGCCCAAGATGCTGTCGGAGCGGTAAGAGAGGTTAACAGATTAGTAAAAGAAATGAAAAGGCGGAAAGAGAGATGGCAGAGCTAACAGGGTTAGAAAGAGCATTGAAGTATTTAAGGATGGAGCAACCGGATAAGATTCCCATCTGGCACCAATCAGCGGACCTGTCCCGTAAGTTTGTGGGTTGTCGTTGGCCGGAGTTCGTAAAAGACCCTAAGAAGATAGCCCAGGGTCATATAGAGTACGTGAGGCGCTTTAAACCAGATATGTCGGGTATCGGCACCCATATGTGGTGGCCAGTGGAAGCATTGGGTTTGAAGTTCCAGGTTCTTGACTGGATAGTCCAACCGGCTCCCTACCCGGCCAGGAAGCGTCCGAACCCGGAAATTTACAAGCGGATAGAGTATCGTGACCCCTGGAGCACAGAGAGCGCCAAGATAATGAAGGAAGCGTGTCATATTTACACAGAGGCGGTCGGCGGCGAGATATTATGTCGGCAAGGGTGGTACGGACCGCCGGGCATGCTCGGCATGTTGGTAGGGGTTCCGGAAGTAATGAGAGATATACTCATATTCCCGGAAGTTGTTTTTAAGACCCTGCGCGAGGTGATGGTGGATTATACTGCGGATTTCATAACTGGATGCGTAGAGGCCATGGAGCCAAACATCACCAACATCTGTTGGGCGATGAGTCAATATGATTGGGATATGTGTCCGAAGGAGTGGTGGGATGTTATGGCCGAGACGGACATAGCCTGTTTTACTAAAGTAAAGCAGAATATAAAGAAAAAGACTGGCAAAGATGTACCTATCACAACTCATATCTGTGCGCCGAATCCTGCCTTAGATTATATTGTAGAAAAGTTTGGCCACCTGATAAACGAAATCCAGTATTGGGGGCCGATGTGCCCTTATTCGCTTGAACAGGCTGTGAAAAATTTTGGGGATAAAATTCCAATCATGACGGGCATAGACCATACTCGCACTCTCCTGATGGGGACTCCCGAGGAAGTGGATAAAATGGTGAAAGACGCAATAGACACTGCCAGGGGGAAATGCAGTTTTGCCCTGGGTCCTGGGTGCGATATCGCTGCTGATACTCCGGAAGCTAATCTGCTGGCATTGGTTGAAGCAAGGGGCAAATACGGAACCTATGTTTAGATGGGAACGTAAATTTCTGATGAAGCGCTAATTATAAATAGTTACTAATCCGATCTATTAGGTAGGTGAGGCATGAATAAGCGCCGGAAGCATGCAGAGTTAATCGTCGTCGCTCATACCCATTGGGATCGTGAGTGGTATCTCACATTTCAGCAGTTCAGGTACCAGCTTGTGAAGTTGATAGATCAACTCCTTGATATACTAGAGATGGATAGAGACTACGTGAACTTCATGCTGGATGGTCAGACTGTGGTGTTGGAGGACTACCTGGAGATACGCCCGGAAAATAAGGAAAGGTTAAAGAAATGGATAGAGGAAGGGAGGATAAACATCGGACCTTGGTATACCCAACCGGATGAATTCCTGGTCTCCGGGGAGTCCTTAATAAGGAATTTGATGCTTGGGCACAAGGTCGGGAAAGAGTTCGGCAACGTCATGGAACATGGCTATTTACCGGATTCATTCGGTCATATCTCTCAGATGCCCCAGATTCTGCAGGGTTTTGATATAGATACTGCATTTATCATGCGGGGGGTAGGTGATGAAGTAGGCCAAACGGAGTTCTACTGGGAGGCTCCGGATGGCTCAAGAGTGCTCACCCATTATTTGGCTGCCGGTTATGGTAATGTAAACACTATGAGGCCGAATCCTAAGGACATAAAATTACCCTCCTGGTTAGCTGATCTACTTAAGAGAATTACAGGAGAAGAATTTAGGGATTTCTTTGATCTCCGAGATTTTATACTCTCGAAAGCCTCAACTGATACCCTGTTGCTGATGAACGGTGGCGACCACTTGGCCCCTCAACCCAATCTAACGGAAATTAGTGAAGGCGTAAATGAGAAACTCCCTGATGAGATCATCCAGGGCACGCTTTCTGATTTCGTCAATGAGGTGAGGAAGAAGAAACCAAAGTTGAGCAAGTTTAGAGGGGAGTTTCGATCTAGCAAGTATTTCCCCGTGCTTAGGGGGGTTTTATCTTCAAGAATTTATTTGAAACAGATGAATGCTAAGACAGAGACTCTTTTGGAAAGGTGTGCTGAGCGGATCTCGGCTATTAAGTGGGTTTTAGGCAAGGATTACCCAAGTGGCTTTTTCCAGGAGGCCTGGAAGCTCGTTTTGAAGAATCACGCCCATGACTCGATCTGCGGCTGCGGGATCGATCAGGTCCATGATGAAATGGAATCCAGGTTCAGACAGGCCCAGCAGATCGCTAGGGAGCTGATCAAGGACGGTCTCCGAGAGATAGGAGAGCGGGTAAATTTCGAAGGTAAAGATGGGGAGATACCGATCCTCGTTTTCAACCCCAGCCAATGGAGGAGGACCGACAGGGTGGTAGTGAGCATAAATCCCACTGTCAATTCTCAATACGGCAAGAGGACTTCGATGCCCTTGGAGGAGAAGATCGAGTTGAACGGTTATGTCCTGAAGGATCTGGCCGGAAAGATGATCCCTTTTAAGATTGAAGGTGAGAAGTTAATTCCAGAGGACATTCTGAATGGGGTCAAATTGCTCTTACAGAAAGTGATCTCCTTCCGAGCTGAGGACCTGCCTCCCTTTGGATATAGGGTGTATAAACTCACCCCGGGCCCAGAGGAGCAAGGAGAAGGCTTGGCAGTGGATGATAAGACTATTGAAAACGAGTTTTACAAAGTAAGAGCACAAGATGATGGATCTTTGATCATAGAGGATAAGGGAACCGGAGAAATTTATAGGAATTTTAACCACTTCGAGGACTCTGGGGATGCTGGTGATGAGTATAACTACTCCCCTCCCGAAGAGCAGGAGGTCTTCACCTCCAAGGGTATCAAAGCGGATATCAGGTTGATAGAGGATGGGCCGGATAGGGCAATCATCCGCGTAGACCAGACTTTGAAACTTCCAAAGAGCCTAACCAAAGATAGGAGGGGCAGGGGCAAGGAGAGGGTGGATGAGAGGATTGTAAGCTTCGTCACTTTGCAGAAAGGGGTGAGGAGGATAGATATCAGGACTATAGTGGGGAATGAAGCGAAGGATCATCGGCTAAGAGCTGTATTTCCTACCGGGATCAAGACGAAAGAGTCGATAGCAGAGAGCGCCTTTAGCGTAATACATCGTCCGACTGAGACCCCAGAAGGTGAGGGCTGGATCGAGAAGCCGAGCCCAACGCATCCCCAGACTCGGTTTGTAATAGTCGAAGATGGTGAAAAGGGAATAGCAATCTTAAACAAGGGCCTCCCCGAATATGAGGTTACAGAGGATGGAAAGATCTACCTTACTCTGTTGAGGTGCGTTGGCTGGCTCTACAGGGATGATCTTCAAACGAGGGAAGCTCACGTTGCTGGACCCAGCTATGAGACACTAGGAGCCCAATGTATAGGAAAGCATGAATTCGAATACTCCATTCTTCCTTATTGCAGGACGTGGGAGGAGGCTCAGATTTGGAAGCAGGCCATAGATTTTAATACCCCTCTCATAGGTTCCAGGATTGAGGGCAAAGGTAAACTCCCACAAGAATTCAGCTTTTTATCTGTTGAACCTGATGAGTTGGTAATAAGCGCGATCAAGAAGGCAGAGGAGGATAATTCACTGATCGTCCGACTTTATAACATCGTGGATAGGACAGTTGAAGGCTATATTGAGATGTATAAGGAGCTCAAGAGAGTGATGGAGACGAATTTGAATGAGGAACCCAAGAAAGAGCTGCCAATGGAATTAAATTCTAAAGTCCCCTTAACAGTGAAAGGATTTGAGATAAAGACGATCAAGTTGAGCTTTTAAGGGCATAGATTATAAGGAGATCTCATTTTTGGAATGAGGAATCGTCTCATTCGTCAGCTATGAGTCCCCGCGAAAGGATAGTGAGAACTTCTCGAGGGAGAAGGCTGGATAAGATTGTCTGGCAGCTAAGAATTTCTACGACCAGTCTTCTTCCCCGAGATTGATAATAGACTACATGGGAGGTTGAAATGGTTGGTTTATTTGAAAGGAAAACCAGGTAAGATTGCGTATGGCTTTGGCAATTTCGGTCAGGCGTTCTTATTTCACGCGATAGGTGCATATTTAATTTTTTTCTATACTGATGTGGTACATCTTGATCCAGCACTAGTTAGTCTTGCATTCTTGATTTCCTACGGCATTTGGAACGCCATAAACGACCCGCTCGCTGGACACATCTCAGATAGAACCCGCACTCGGTGGGGGCGCAGGATACCATTTATTTTGTTCTGTACGCCACTCATGGTATTACTCTTCGTTTTAGTTTGGACCCCACCCACCGGAGGCGTACCGCTGGCAGTGCCTTTCAATCTTTGGATATTTTTCTATTTCGCAATCATCATAGCACTTTTCGAATTACTGTACACTTTAGTCACTGTTTCGTATACATCACTGTTTCCGGAGATGTTTGAGGGGCTTAAAGAGAGGGCCGAGGTGTCTATTTATAGACAGGTTTCCGCGATGGTCGGTTTAATAATCGCTTTTGCTACGATGCCGCTGTTTGTAGACGCCCTAACCGGGAGATTTGGGATCTTCGGCGGGTGGACGGGGGCGGGTGCAATTCTGGGCTTCTGCGCCGGGGGGGCCTTTTTTATTTCTTTGCTTGGAAGCAGGGAGCGAAGGGAGTTCAGCATGGAAAAGGCGCTACCATTCATTACGTCATTCAGACTCGCTATTACGAACAGATCCTTCTTCACATTTGCGTCTGCCAATTTAATGATATGTTTCATCTGGAGTTGGCTTTCGGCGATGGTTCCTTTTTGGACGGTATACGTGCTTGGCTTAGGCCTGCAGGATGTGCCTATTTTGTGGCTCACCAATTTTACCGTGGCAATAGTACTTTATCCACTTTGGAAGAAAATCTGCGTCCGCTACGGCTCGAAGAAGACGCTCTTTTTATCTGTATCTCTATATACCATATTTCTCCTTCCAATTTTAGTAATAGGCGATCTTTGGCAAGCGATTGCGCTGATGGCTTTCCTCGGAGCCGCCCTCTCGGGAATAACCATCGTCAGAGATATAGTGCTCAGCGATGTGATAGATGAGGATGAAATCAATGTGGGCCTCAGAAGGGAGGGCGCGTACTTCGGTGTAAATGCATTCATCGAGAGGTTCTCCCTTGAAAATAACCCAATTTTCATGCGACGTGGTGTGCCGCGGCGCATGGGCGATTCCTTTGGGATATGCGGAGGTATTATGGCCCTTCTTGACCCTTCTTGACACGCAGGGAAGGTCAAAGGTCCCTAGCCCCCTTGTAATCTACTGGATTTGGCAGGAGGTTGAACCGATGTTGAGCACGGAAGATCTTGTGAAGGCCGGGCTGTATGACAGTGAAGAGGCAGTCATACAAGATAGCTTGCGTTGCCTGCTTCAGGTACGTCCAGGGCTGAGGCTGGAGTTAGCTGTCTACTGGTATCAGACCGAGGACATCTCCCTGGGCAAGGCAGCGAACCTGGCTGGAGTGAGCTTTGAGCAGATGAAGGAGGTCCTGCGAAGCCGTGGCATCCAGCTTCGCCTGGGGCCAGAGACCCGGGAGGAAGCTCTGGAAGAGGTAGCCACCTTACGGAGGCATCTGCGTGGCCAGAGTGGTTAATAACACCGTCCTCTCGAACTTCAGTCTGGTCGGCCGCCTGGACATCCTGCGTGAGCTGTTCGGCAAAGTGTACGTGACCCACGAGGTGCGGGAGGAGCTGTTGCGGGGGATCGAGGAGGGCTACGCTTTCTTGGAAAGAGCTGAGGCAGAGATAAAGGTAGGAGAGGACGCCTGGCTGGAGCTGGTGGGGTTTGACAAGCCGGGAGACAGCCTAAGAGCGCAACATTCCGTTAATAGACTATTGGCTGGCTCTCCAATCATTGCCTAATAAAGGTTTGAGCAATGATGGGATTCACCCCAGCGTTTATGTACGGGATGGAAGGGCCGAGGGAGGTTATCTGACAAAAGAGGCTTTGCAATACGGTTATAACATGCGAAATTTAACTTTTCTTCAAATGCTCTCCAAGGTTAAGGATATAGTTATCGAGCATAATGCTCTGGATAGTGAGGACGGTCAGGAATGACTGTTTTAATTTTTCCCTAACTCCAAAGCCTGCTAATCTACAAGCTAGCAAATTGCTGAATTATCTTTCTAGCCATTCCTCTTTGGTGACGCCAGCTCGTCTCAGAATTCGTGAGAGGAGAGCTACCCCAATATCTCCACGATGCGGATTAGGAATGGTTAACACCAAACTACCTTTTATCATGTAGGGGTGTTTCCCACCCTGATAAGGCCCATCAAACCCGAGCTTTCTAAGCCCTTTGACTAAGTTCGTCCATGAAACGGGTGACAGCTCAGCCACTAACTTCTAGCCTTTTGAGTTCTTCTAGTCTGTATTCACCTATTGGGGGGATGGGCAATTCTTTTTTGAGTCTTACTACGAGCCAGCCATCGATAACCTCAGCTAAATTATGACGGCATTCCTCAAGTGTTTTGCCGGTAGCCCATACCCCTTCAAGCTCTGGAACCTCTCCATAGTACGGCTCTTCATCATCAATAATTTCATACTTCGCCCTACTTAAAGCAGAGTCAATATATTCTCTAATCATTTTTCACCCCTCTTATGCTTCCTCTCGCTATACAATAAGACAATTTGTTGCAATACGAATTACTCGAAAGTCATTATAGCCTGAACGGTTACTAGAGGACAAGACGCCGTACAAAAAGGCCAGATTTCACAAACTTATTGTCACTACCTTTTTTCTTTTTTAGGTCTCCCTTGAAAATAACCCAATTTTCATGCGACGTGGTGCGCGGCGGTGCATGGGCGATTCCTTTCTAGACAAAATACCTGGTAAACCGTATTATTGTTTTTCACAGGATGCCATTTTCTGTTGAACCTG
>NZ_BLRZ01000063.1 GCF_013281975.1 Candidatus Hakubella thermalkaliphila
ACGCCAGGATGATCCCAGGTGTGGTCTTGGCCGACGAATTCCTCTACGCCTGCGCTCAGAACAGTATAGAGAAGATCAAAGAGGCGGTGAAGGACCACAACCTGAATCGGGTAGTGGTGGCTTCCTGTACTCCCAGGACTCACGAGCCCCTTTTCAAGGAGGTCCTGAGAGAGGCGGGTTTGAACCCCTACCTCTTCGACCTGGCCAATATCAGGGAACACTCCTCGTGGGTGCACCAGGACTTTCCGGATGAAGCTACCGGAAAGGCCAAAGATCTGGTGTCAATGGCTGTAGCCAGGGCCAGACTGCTAGAACCGCTTTTTACTTCCTTTTCGGAGATCGACCACATTGCCCTGGTTGTGGGCGGGGGACTGGCGGGCATGACGGCTGCGCTGTCCCTGGCCGAGCAGGGTTTTTCGGTTCACCTGGTAGAGCGTGAACAAGAGCTCGGCTGCAACTACCGCCAGGTGCTGATTCCTCTGGAGTCGGAGAACCCGGCCCTGTTCCTGGAGAACCTGGTGTCCCAAGTGCTGCGGCATCCCGACATCACCGTCCACACCGAAACAGAGGTGGCTGAATCTGCTGGCTACAAAGGCAACTACAGAACAACCCTGAAAAAGGGAGATAGCCTCACCCAGGTAAGGCATGGAGCGCTAATCATCGCCACCGGAGCCAGGGAGATGACCCCCAAAGAATACCTCTACGGCGAGCACGACCACGTCATCACCCAAACCGAGTTCGAAGAAAGACTGGCCAGAGAAGATGTACCTGCCTCAGTAGTGATGATACAGTGTGTCGGCTCAAGAGACCAGGAGCATCCCTACTGCAGCAGGATTTGCTGTACCCAGGCTGTGAAAAACGCGCTCCACCTAAAACAGTTAAAGCCCGAGGCAAAAGTGTACGTGTTTTACCGGGATATGCGCACCTACGGCTTCAGAGAGAAATTCTACAAGAAGGCCAGGGAAGCCGGAGTTTTATTTATCAGATACGACCCCGACCGGAAGCCCCGGGTCTGCCCTGGAGCCAGCGGGCTGAGGGTTCAGGCTTTGGATCCGACCATCGGACGCCAGGTGGTTATCGAGGCAGATCTGGTGGTCCTTTCTGTGGGGATCGAGCCCAACGACAACGAGTACCTGAGCAAGGTGTTCAAGCTGCCGCTCACTGCTGACGGCTTCTTCTCCGAGGCCCACCTGAAGCTTCGTCCGGTGGATTTTGCAGTTGACGGGACTTACCTGGCAGGTCTTGCCCATTGGCCCAAGCTGGCGCCCGAAGCGGTGGCCCAGGCCAAAGCTGCGGCGATGAGGGCGGTGACCTTGCTATCCAGGGACAGGATAGAGTCAGAGGCGATCATTGCGGCGGTACGAGAGCGAATCTGCTCAGGGTGCGGATTATGTGTGGCCAGTTGCCCGTACCAGGCCAGGTGTATCGACGAGGAGAAGAACGTGGCTGCGGTGAGGGAGATATTGTGTCAGGGATGCGGCGCCTGCGTGGTCGCCTGCCCAAACGGCGCCACCATCCAGCGCGGGTTCGATAAGACGCAGATAATGGCCGTGCTGGACGCAGTAGTGTAGGGAGAGAAGAGGTGAAACAACTGAGCGTTTCAGAGAAGAGAGTAGCGCAGGAATTCGAGCCCAAGATCATAGCTTTTTTATGCAATTGGTGCAGCTACGTTGGCGCTGACCTGGCCGGTACCTCCCGCATCCAGTACCCGCCGAATATCAGGGTGATACGGGTGATGTGCTCTGGTTCGGTAGATCCCCTGTACATCTTAAAACCCATACTGGAAGGTGCAGACGGCGTCCTGATAGCGGGCTGTCACTCGGGCGACTGCCATTACCTCAATGGTAACTACAAAGCACGACGCCGGGTAGCCATGGTAAAAACCATGCTTGAACAGTTTGGGATACCGGGGGACCGGATCTGGTTCAGCTTCATCTCGGCGAGTGAGGGCAGGGTTTTTGCCGACACGGTCAGGCGAATGGTGACTAGACTGAAAGAACTCGGACCAAATTCCATGAAGGCTCAGTGGGAGATCTGACGGCTCCGAAAGCGAGGTGTACACCATAGCCAGTTTTCTTTTGAGAACTCAGGCAAATGTGAGGGAGACCCTCAAAGAGTTTTTCCGCGGACTTATGAAAAAGGACATAGTAGACCTGCTTTTGGTGCCGCAGGAAACCTCCTCTGGCCGGAGCGTGGTATATACGCTGGTGAAGGACCCCAACAAGTTGCTGTCTCCGGACCCGGTGGGGCCGCTCGTGCTGGTGAGCGGGGCGACCGTGCTATCAAACCTCACCTTCCGGGACCCTGGCGCAGTCATCGGGGTGGTCTTGAGACCCTGTGAGGTAAGAGCTGCCATCGAACTGGTCAAGTTAGGGCAGGCTAACCTCTCCCCCGTGCTGCTCATTGGAGTGGACTGCCTGGGGACGCTAGACCCCAGAGTGTACCGGGAAGAGGTCATGCAGACAGGCGCTCGCGCCCTATCCGAACAGTGGCTCACCAGCCTCCGATCAGGTTTGGTGAAGGGGGTGAGGTCAGCATGTCAGATCTGTTCGGAAGTAGCCTCCGATGCAGTTTCGGTGCACATCGGTTTTATCGGAACAGGTCCTAACGAGATACTCGTGGAGGTCAAGAACTCTCTGGTAGAGCGGCTAAGAGAAGCGACAGGCCTTGTGGAAGGCACAGCTTCCGAGAGAAGTTCCCTGATTTCCTGGCACAAGGAAGAGAGGCAGAAGGTCAGAGAGGAGAAGCTCCTGGCATGGCAACAGTCCATAGATGACCTTCCCAGACTGATAGCTGAGTTTGCCACCTGCCTGAAATGTGGCAATTGCCGCAAGGCCTGCCCCATCTGCTACTGCAAGGAATGTGTTTTTGAAGGCCGCATATTCGACCACCAGTCGTCCAGCTACGTCAACTGGGCAACCAGGAAGGGTCTCATTAAAATGCCTGCTGACACCATACTGTTTCATCTGACCAGGTTATGCCACGTGGGATATTCCTGCGTGAGCTGCGGCATGTGCGAGAGCGCCTGCCCGGTAGGACTACCACTGGCAACTCTGTTCCCAGCGGTGGCCGAAAAGATTCAGGCTATATTCAATTATGTACCCGGGCGCAGCCTGGATGAGGTGCTACCGCTGACCACGTTTAAGGAAGAAGAACTTGAGCCCAGGTAACACTCCCCAGCACTAAAGTGCGGGGGTTCTCAGTCAGGTGAGAAGGAGGGAAGCTAAGGTGGCTCAACTACAAGCGGTTCGTATCCACATTATGGGTAAGACCTATTCAGTACCTGCTGCTCTTACCATAATGAAGGCCATGGAGTACGCGGGCTACAAACTCATCCGGGGCTGTGGCTGCCGGGGTGGTTTTTGTGGTGCCTGTGGCACTATCTACCGTACACCGGGAGACTACCGGATCAAGGTAGGACTGGCCTGCCAGGCTGTGGTGGAGGAGGACATGTATCTCACCCAGTTGCCATTTTTCCCGGCCCAGGCGGCAACCTACCACCTTGACCAGGCTAAACCTGCTCTGTCCCAGCTCCTCAAGTGCTACCCGGAGCTGTCCAGGTGTCTTGGATGCAACACCTGTACCAGGACGTGCCCCCAGGAGCTAAAGGTTATGGACTACATGGCCGCAGCGATGAGAGGAGACATAGCCAGGGTAGCGGATCTGTCCTTTGAGTGTATCATGTGTGGACTTTGTGCCTCCAGGTGCCCTGCGGAGACCGTGCCCTATAATGTGGCTATCCTGGCCCGGAGATTATACGGCAAGTACATGGCCAAGAAAGCGCAGCACCTGGCAGAGGTAGTCTCCAAGATCAAGGCCGGAGAGTTCGATGCCAGCCTGAACCAAATGGCGGACCAGAATATAAACGAACTGAAGAAACTATACAATTCCCGAGACATCGAGCCTTAAGGGAGGGATGACAGTGTACACTCCCGAAATGTTGGAATCCATCAAAGCAGTGGAAAAGACCCGAGGTAAGAGAATGAAGGAGCAGCACCCGCGTCTGACCCCCCAGGAAAAGGAGGCCCTTCTCAAAAGCTTCCACCCCGACTTTCGGCCAGACACCATGAGAAAGGTAACTGTGGGACCAAGCAAAGGCGAAACCATGCCCCACGAGCTCGTCGACCTGCTTGAGGCAAGAAGCAGGCTTGACCCGCACACCTTTTCGCTGGAAGCAGTAGCGCACGATGTTGAGGTGCTCGTCATAGGAGGAGGCGGTGCAGGGACCTCTGCAGCTATCGAGGCCAAACTGGCAGGAGCTAACGTTCTTCAGGTGACCAAATTGCGGCTGGGGGACGCTAACACCATGATGGCTCAGGGTGGCATCCAGGCTGCGACTAAGCCCAATGACTCCCCCATGCTCCACTACCTGGACGTGATGGGAGGAGGTGGGTTCGTCAACAAACCGGATCTGGTCAAAGCCTTAGTGCACGACGCTCCACTGGTCATAGACTGGCTCGAGGACTGGGGCTGTATGTTCAGCAAGGAAGCTGACGGAGCCCTGGTCACCATTCATGGAGGCGGCACCTGCAGAAAGAGAATGCATTTTGCCCGGGACTACACCGGTGCCGAGATCATGCGAACCCTTAGGGACGAAGCGAGAAACATCGGAGTGCCGATAATTGAGTTTTCACCCGCCATAGAACTGGTCCTGGATGAGGAGGGGAAATGCGCCGGAGCAGTACTCACCAATCTGGAAACTGGAGAGTACTGTGTGGTCAGAGCCAGGGCGGTCATTCTGGCCACGGGGGGGTTTGGCCGCCTGCACCTGGCTGGCTTTCCTACTACCAATCACTACGGAGCCACTGCCGATGGGCTGGTGATGGCCTACCGGGCCGGAGCACCCCTCATCTTCCTGGACGCTACCCAGATACATCCCACGGGCGTGGCCTTCCCCGAGCAGATCATAGGTCAGTTGGTCACCGAGAAGGTGAGAGGACTTGGCGCCCAACTGGTGAATACTGAAGGAGAGCAGTTCGTCAACCCCCTGGAGACAAGAGACGCCGTTTCCTCGGCCATCATAAGAGAGTGTCTGGATCGGCAGAAGGGATATACCACAGGAACCAGCCAACCAGGAGTTTGGCTAGATTCGCCTATGATCGAGGCGATCCACGGTAAGGGCACGGTTCAAAGGGAACTACCTGCCATGTACCGGCAGTTTAAACGCTTTGACATCGACATGGCCCAACAACCCGTGCTTATTTATCCCACTTTGCACTACCAGAACGGCGGAGTGGAGATAAATGACCTGGGAGAGACGAGCATCCCTGGACTTTTTGTAGCCGGGGAGTGTTCAGGCGGGGTCCACGGAAGAAACAGGCTGATGGGCAACTCCCTTCTGGACATTCTGGTATTTGGAAGACGGGCAGGCCAGGCGGCCGCCGCAAAGTCCCGCTCGGTGAAGATCGGCAAGCTCACCCTCGAGCACGTGAAGAAGTATCACGCCGAACTCGACCAGGAAGGAATAGAAACGGATCGCATCTCACCCATGCTACTGCCCGACTACACCAGAAAGGTCCCCAGAGCTGACCGAGGTTAATGAGTCAGAAAGAATTTTTGGCTCGTGGAAAACTAGCTCACGTTTGTACAAACAGGGGCTAGTTGTTTCTGAACCGGAACTTTCAATTTCCTTCCGGCCTCAGGTGGGGAAACATGATTACATCTCTGATGGAGGGAGAATCGGTTAAGACCATGATCAATCTATCTATGCCAATACCTTCACCACCTGTGGGAGGCATGCCGTATTCCAGAGCTCTCAGGAAATCCTCGTCGATCAGCCTGTCCTCTGCCTCTCCTCTGGCCTCCAGTTGCTCCTCAAAGCGTCTTCTTTGCTCAATGGGGTCTATAAGCTCGGAGAAGGCATTGGCGATCTCTTCTCCCCCTATGAAGAGTTCAAATCTTTCGGTCAGCCGTTCATCCTGGGCGTGAGTCCTGGCCAGAGGGGAGATATCTTTGGGATAGTCCAAAATGAAAGTAGGGGCTATCAATTGAGAGGCGACCGTCTGTTCAAATATCTGGTTAATGGTTTCTCCTTTGCTGGCTCCTTCTTCCGGAACAACCTTATGCTCTGAAGCGATTTTTCTGAGGACCTCCCCATTCAGATCCAGATGGATCTGAATATGGGCGTACTTTTGGATGGCCTCTATCATGGAAATCCTCTCCCAATCACCTGAAAAGTCGATCTCCTGGCCCCGGTAAACTATCCGTCTTTCCCCCTTGACTTGCTCGACCACATACCCCAGCAGTTCCTGGGTCAAATCCATAAGGTCCTGGTAGTTGGCAAAAGCCTGGTACAGTTCCAGCATAGTAAATTCAGGATTATGCCGGGTAGACATCCCCTCGTTTCGAAAATTTCGGTTCAGCTCGTAGATCTTATCAAATCCTCCTACGATCAGCCTCTTTAGATAAAGCTCAGGGGCAATCCTCAGATAAAGATCTATGTCCAGAGCGTTATGGTGGGTCCGGAAAGGCCTGGCTGTGGCTCCGCCGGGAATGGCATGCAACATGGGAGTCTCTACTTCCAGAAAGCCTCTGGCTTCCAGGAACTCCCGAATGGCCCTGATCACCCTGTTTCTGACCAAGAAGACTTCTCTTACTTCCGGGTTAACAATAAGGTCGACGTAGCGTTGTCGATATCGGGTCTCTTTATCTCTGAGCCCGTGATATTTCTCGGGAAGAGGGCGGAGGGCCTTGCTCAAGAGAATGAACATCTGTACGTCAATGGAAAGCTCTCCTCTTCGGGTCTTAAAGACCTCCCCTTCCACCCCCAACCAATCACCCACATCAATGTCCTGAAATTCGGCAAACTGCTCGGCCCCCACTTTCTTGAAATTTACATATAGCTGAAGGGTGTCCGAGCCATCAGTTATTTCAGCAAAAATGGCCTTTCCATGCTCCCGGAAAGCCATCACCCGTCCGGCCACCCTGGCCATAAAACCAGTGGCAGCTCCAGATTCCAGGCCACCATACTTTTCTCTGATCTCAACCAGCCGCTCCTGGGGAGAAAAGTCACATTGATAGATCTTCTTTCCCTCTTGCTTTAGCTTTTCCAGCTTTTCTATTCTCTGCCTTACGATCTCGCTGGTTTCTCCCATGGCCTTTGGTCCACTCACTTTACATCAACTATCTGGTATTCCAGTTCGCCACGGGGTATCTGCACCCTGACTTTCTCACCAAGTTTCCTGTTCAGGATGGCTGTGCCAAGAGGGGACTCATAAGAGATCAGATTACGGAGAGGATCTGACTCAATGGAACTCACCAGCCGGTACTCAAACACTTCCCCGCTCACCACATCTCTTAAGGTAACCAGCGAACCGACCCCTACCGCGTCCGATGTGTTGTTGCCCGCTATGATTTCGGCTCTGGAAAGTATTTCGTTGATCTGAGCTATTCTGCCTTCTACAAAAGCCTGTTCGTTTTTGGCATCCTCATACTCAGAGTTCTCAGTCAGATCACCGAACCCCTTGGCTTCCTTGAGCCTCTCAGCCACCTCCCTCCTCTTGTTCCGGACCAGATACTCCAGCTCCTCTTGTAATCTTTTATAACCTTCCTCGGTAACAAGAATCTTTCTCATCGTCCTTTTCTCCATAGATTGTAGAATAACTTACCTGGGCATTATAGGTTAAGAAAAGAAATCTGTCAAAGAGGGCAAGACTGAAGCTTCAGAATCTGCGGCTGAAATCCAATCTTACTGAGCATGGCTCTGTAGTCTTCAGACTGCAGCATCTCCGGTGGCTTCTCCAAGAGGGATACCAGGATGGCCTCAATTACATTAGTACCAAAAGATCTTCCTTCGAAGCCAGGAGTTGTGGTTATGAGAAGCTCAGCTCCCCGGGAGCGGAGAAGTTCTACATCTTCAGAAGTAATCGTGTTGGTAATTATCCACTTCCCCTTTAGATCAAGAGGAAGATAACGACGGATATAGAGAAAGTCGCCCGCCAGGATGTCCGCATCACGATAGTACTTGAGGTACTTTTTCTTCGGTTCCTTCTCCTGCTCTGAACCAAGAGGATAGAGAATCCGAAAGGGCAGTTTGGTGATCAGAGGTAACAGCATCCAGGCCACTATTTTGACCGCCCGAAGCGAGCGCAGAGGGATAGGAATACCCAGGCCAAAGATGAAATCGCCAAAGGTGGTCTGGCATCCTACTTCAGTGAGGGCCTCAGCCATGCCAAACCTGTCCACAGAACTCACCTGTAAAGCCTTCTTGCCCCGCAGAGGACCCAGATTTCGGTCCACCTCTTTGATTACATCATACTCCAGACTGTTCTTGAGGCCGCTTCCATCCACTACCCTGGATTTGACCACAGCTTTTCTCATTTTGAGGGCATCTCTTATAGCATACTTTCGCCCTCCCGCACAAAGATAAAGATCGATGCCGCCCAGACCAAAGACGTCTACCTGACCATCCAGGGATCTGAGAAGTTCAATGGCTCTGGCCATATTTCCGTCTGTGCCGATCCTCTCCACCACAAAATCCTGGCCCAAAATATTCAGAGATACCCGGTGATCTCTTTTCGATGATCCCAGACTCACGCTCACAATGCGCCTCATCTTACCTCCTCTCTGCTTTTCCATGCCTTTTAGTGGCACTAGTGATTCATTTCATAGATAAATTTAAGTCCTTTCAGGGTAAGCTGGGGGTCATGGACGTCAATGGTCTCACAGTAGTCCAGGACCATCTCGGCCAATCCACCGGTGGCGATCACCTTGGGCCTGGTGTGCATCTCGCCGGCCATCCTCCTGACCATTCCGTCAACCAGCCCGGAGAATCCCATGATTACTCCGGACCTGATGCTGTCGGCAGTGTTTCGGCCAATGGCCTGAGTGGGTTTTCTCAGATCCACTTTGGATAACCTGGCGGCATGAGCAAATAGAGCCTCCGTGGAGATCTCCAGGCCTGGGGAGATGGCTCCGCCCAAATATATATTCCCCTCCGCTACGGCATCGAAAGTAGTGGCTGTGCCGAAATCCACCACTATGCAGGGACAGCCGTACAGTCTTATAGCTGCCACCGAGTTGACAATCCGGTCGGCCCCCACTTCCTGAGGATTGTCATATGCAATCTCCAGATCGGTTTTTACTCCGGGCCCAATGATCAGTGGATCTACTTCCAGAAATCTACGGCTCAGGACGATCAGTTCATGATCCAGCTGGGGCACCACCGAGGATATGGCCACCGAAGTGACGTCCTTGAATTTCAGACCATAGAGTTCAAACAGTTTATAAAACAGAGCAGCTATCTCATCAGTTGTTTGCTCCCGGGGAGTGACTATCCTCCAGGAGTGGTCGATCTCGTCCCCCGAAAAGAGCCCTAGAACCGTCTGAGTGTTGCCCACGTCAATGGCCAACAACATTAGAAACCCCTCCTTGCTTACTGTCCCCAAGTAATAGTTGTTGTTGCTACTCGTGCAAATAGAGAAGCGAAAAGTCCTGATCATCAGAGGTGCGTTAGCACTTCAACGGTCATCAAAGCTGGCCTGTACCGACTCCAGGACGGTTATCCCCTCTACAAAGCTATATCTTTAGCTATCCTCCCTCAGACGAAGGGAGACTACATCCCCGCTGTATAAAGTTCTGGTTCTCTTTCCAGCCTGGATAACCAGAGCACCCTCCTGAGTGAGACCGGAGGCCCGACCATAGATGGTATCCCCCTCCAACTGAACCGCTACCATCTGGCCCAGAATGCTCATGCGGGGAGTGACCTTCCCCAGGAGATCTCCCTGATTGTAATAAAGATTATGCAGATTTTCTTCTATTTTATCCAGCACCGAAAGAAGGAGGGCATATAAATCCTCTTCCCTTCCTGTTACTATGTCCAGGGAGGTGGCCACTTCCTGGATTCCCTCTCTTTGCAGAACTTCCTGTTCCAGGTTGACATTGATGCCTATGCCCACCAAAAGGGCTTCTTCTCCAGTATCCCTGGTTCCCCTCTCTATGAGAATACCCGCTATTTTCTTACCTCCGATGAGAACGTCATTGGGCCACTTGAGTTCTGTTTTCACGCCACAGCGCTCTTCCACGGCCTGAGCTACACTCAGGGAAATGATCAGGGGCACTTTATGGACAGAGCTGTCTTCAGGCCTGCAAGGCAGTATCAGAGAGAACCAGAGACCTCCTTCCGGAGAAGACCAGCTTCTTCCTCTTCTCCCCCTGCCTCCGATCTGTCTTCTGGCCACCACTACAGTCCCGGCCGCACACCCCTTTTGGAAGAGCTTACGAGCATAGTCATTGGTAGAGCCAACTTCTTGCAGAAACAGGATTTCTCTATCAGCCTGGTTACCTGGAGAATAGATTCTCATTTCCTCTGAAAATACATCTTAATTTCATGCTCCTTTGTGCCACCTGTGGCATGAGGGTTTCATGTTATCATGGTTCACATGTGTAGTTCCAAGTTCATATCCAAAACATGTGGCATCCAAGAGCCAGTTATCTTCACTCCTTTGGATCAGGAACTCCGATTTTTTCTTGCCCTTTCCCTCTTTTGGCCTCCCTTATATCCCTTGGGCTCCTTTTTGCTCTGTAAAATTTTATTCGGTAAAACCCGTAAATTCCAGTTGCCACAAGCAGAGCAATCACCAGAGTGGTCCATCCCATCAGGTCTATAATCTTCATTAAAAGATCCCAGTTTCGGCCGAAGTAGTAGCCCAAAAGGGAGTAGGCCGTAGTCCGGGCAAAATGACCTGTCAGATCGTAGACCAGGAATGTGGAATAGCTCATCCTGTATATTCCAGCCAGAGGTATTGTTATTACTCTCAAAAAGGGAACCATTCTGGTGAGGAGAATCGTCTTGGCTCCGTATCGAGCATAAAACTCCTCTCCTCTTTGTATTCCAGCCTTGGACAGTCGAAAAAATTTGTGATGCCGATCCACAAAGGGCCTGCCACCCTTGCGGCTTACCCAATAGATCAGATTATCCCCCACTACTGCCCCTACGGAGGCCACCAAAATGACCAGGTAGAGGTTAAGGTAGCCCAGGGCGGCAGAAAAGCTGACCACCAGAAGGATGATATCTCCAGGAACAAGGAGTCCCAAAAAAGCTGCACTTTCTAGCGCCTGGGCCAGGAAAACAATATAGTAGCCATATAGGGAAACCAGCTCTAGAATCCTTTCCGCAAGCGAAGACTCTGGCATCTCTGACCCACCTGGTTAACTGAAATCAGTATGGAAGAATAGTGAACCGTTGTCGTCTGACATGTCTGGCTTACCTCCACTGTTCAGACGATCTGTCTCACTGATGAGATTCTCGCTGCCCAAGTTTGCGTAGGAACTAATTTCGGACTCAAGGGGAAGCTTCCGTGGATCGGAGGACAATAACAACTGTTTCCTCTGAAAATACATCTTAATTTCATGCTCCTTTGTGCCACCTGTGGTATGAGGGTTTCATGGTGCGTGGGCGATGGACACCCAATCATAATTAGCGTAGAACTCCACCTTGTCATCCAAACTTAATTCGCTCAGATAGCTTTTGAGAAGGTCCCCGCCAGGAAGACGCAAGTTTTTGTCTATCTCCAGAAGGGGTATGAGGACGAATCTTCGTACGGTCAGGTATGGATGAGGTATGGT
>NZ_BLRZ01000064.1 GCF_013281975.1 Candidatus Hakubella thermalkaliphila
TTATATCATAAATCGCTATCTATGGGTAGATACCCATGCTAAAACCGGAAGAACCAAAAAAAATAGATTTCATCCCCCGGGTGACTGGGGTTTTGGGCAAAGCTGATGGAGCTGATCTCTTTGTAATCGGCAGGTCGCAATCCTTTAAGGCTTAAGCGATGATATTTCCCTTCAACAAGGTCAAACAAAATTAGTTCTTCCTGGGAGCCATAAGCGATAAAATGGCTTTGCAAAAGCAGCCCCACTGGCCGGAAAACTAAGGGGCTGTCTTGGGGCAATAACTCTGCCCAGAATGGGTCCAGATAACCATTGTGCCGGCTGATCTGCCCATGCTGCCAGCCACTCGGCAGATCATACATGAATTGGTGCACAAACGACACATCTCCGGGAGCCGGTGCAACAAACTCCGTTATCACTCCCGGACCGGTTGCCGGCGGAAGTACCGGAGCTTGATCCGGCATTTCCGGAGCTATACTAGCGATAACCTTGATCTCCCCTGTGTCCAGGGCATAACTATAGGTGTGATCTTCGTTTTGCCAGAACGTTTCCGACAGATTACGGTCCAAGGTAAAGTAAATTTGCTTTTCCTGCAGGTTTATGGCCAGGGCGATGCTGTTAGCCCTCTGCAGGTACTTCTGGGGAAAAAGGGCTGATAGGTCAAGGCGATGGGTTTTTCTCGCCGGCAGCTCAACGAAATAGAGATCTGCCTCGGTGGCGGCAGCCAGCAAACGAGGAGCAGGCAAGGACCAAGACGGCCTAGCCAGATAATGACTAAGCGGCTCAAGCCTTAACAGCCTGTTGCCGGCCAGGTCATAAACATTGTAGGAAAATACTCCTGCCTCCCAGACGGGGAGCAAGCCCTTATTGTCCGGCGAGCCCCAATTTATTACAGGAGGGCCAAACTCCAGGCGCATCTTGCTAAAAGCCTGGAATTCCGGGCTGTTTTTGACTTGGGCCAGAATCGTTTTATCCTTTACGGTCAGCGCCGGGCTTTGTTCTCCAAGGTGTGGCAATAGCAGCACCAGAGCCAGTAAATCCTTAAATGAGACTAGGTTTGTATCAATCACATAAGCCCGGCCCAGGCTCTCCGCGCGATTGATGCCGGAGATCAAGGCAAGAGCAGGAGCAAAAGAAAGGACTGCCGCAGGAGGTGAAACGCCGCGATCAGCTTCTGGCTGGTACCTGGTCCTAACCAATAAGACAGGATACCGGCTGTCCAGCTTCTCTGTCTGATGCAAAGTCAAAAATACCTGCTCCAGAACCTGCACGTCTTGCTGCAACCTGGCCTTGATCACCGCTATTGTTCCTTCATTGGCACCCTCGCCAGAAAATGACAGATAAACAGCCCGCTCCCGGCCGGCGATGATAGGCGATGTTGGCGAAGCGGCCGCAGCCGGAACAGGTACCACTAAAACAACAGAAATCACCAGCAAGATTCCGGCCAAGATCAGGTTTAAGAATTTCACGTACCCGTCCTCCTAAATCAAATGGTTCCGGTAAAATGTCTTTAAACTAGAATTAAAGTTACTTGGGTATGCACTTTACTGATGTGACCACTATATATTGTGGTTTGCAACTTTATGCTAATTTACCCTACTTTTCAGTATTTACAATCTTATCGTATGTTTTGGGTTCCACATTAATTGCATTTTGTATAAGCCTATAGAATAACATTCCACGGTAGTATGAAGCACGCCGATTGAATCTAAAAGTATATTCGTCAAGGTAGTATTCGAAATGCTTATCTGTTACTGCACCTTGATGCGTTCCCATTAACCATCTGTTTAACAGCGATATAACTAAATGAACATGGGGCAATAAGTCTGATTTTTTAACGCGTTTAGCCACTGTGACTTCATGTGTATACCCCACTTTGGATAACCCATTATATCCCTGCCATCCATCAGTAGGAATTGAACTGCCTTTTTCAACCGATTCTTGTATTGCTTTTAAAAGGCTTTCCCCAGAAACATCTGGAACACGAGATATTCTGACCCGTCCGATCTTTTTTCCTGTGACCTCAACTGCAACAACAATGAGTATCTTGTTTTCAGAACCACGACCACGCTTTCCTTCACTTTCACCCCCTATGTAAGCGTCGTCAACCTCTACGTATCCAGAAAGTTTATCTCTTCCTGGTCTAACCATTGCGCGCCTTAACTTGTGTAGCCATGTCCATGCAGTACGGTAACTGCCAAGTCCTAGTATCCTTTGCAATCCTAATGCGCTGGCGCCATTTTTTTGCGCTGTAACCCACCAGGTCGCTCTAAACCACATTGTTAAAGGTTTATGCGTATCTTGAAATATGGTTCCTGCTATTACTGAAGTTCTATAATGGCAACTTGTACATTGGAAAAGTACTTTACCTATTGGCCATGCTTTTGCATGACCACATCGCGGACATTGAAAACCATTTGGCCACCGTATGCTGAAACTATAGTCTCTGCAAGCTTCTTCCGTATTAAATTGTTTTTCAAACTGTTCTAATGTCATCGGATATTCTCTCATGCCTATATACTACATCTTGTATGCACATTAGTCAAGTGCATGTTCTGGCTGTGACGGGACGGACGGACGTTGTGGTCCACAAGCTAGGAGATGATAGAAGGAATCGGCGGAAGGTCCAGACAAGGAACTGGACGTTTAGATTAGGGCACTTTTCGACATACAGAGAAGAGAGCTTATAGCTCTTCTAAGAATATCATCTTCTGAGAACATTACTATCGTCGTTTTGGTCGAGAACAGGCGGATAAAGGGTCGAGACGACTTAATATACCTTCAGAATCTTATATTCCGTATCCCTGAGGGCAGGGGTAAAGCCGGCAGACCTTATCAGATCTATCATCTCTTCCACGGTCATTTTGTAGGAAACACCAGCCGCCTTAACCACGTTTTCTTCAATCATGATGCTCCCCAGGTCGTTTCCACCGAAGAAAAGAGTTAGTTGGCCGATCCTTTTGCCCTGAGTAACCCAGGAGCCCTGGACATGTTTAACGTTATCAAGAAAGATACGGGAAACGGCCAGAGTCCGAAGATAGTCTATGGAAGAGGTGGGCCTTCCTCCCACCTTTTTCTCCAGAGCGGTATGTCTTGGCTGAAAGGTCCAGGGTATGAAAGCTCGGAAACCTCCGGTACGGTCCTGCAGGGTCCTTATTTTGGAGAGGTGAGTGATTCTATCCTGAAGGCTCTCTATGGTTCCCATCATCATGGTGGCTGTGGATTTCAGGCCGATACTGTGAGCGGTCTCCATGACCTCCAGCCACTCCTCCGTCGTGGCCTTGCGGGGACTGATTTGGGCTCGGATCTCATCGACTAGAATCTCCGCCCCTCCCCCGGGCAGGGAATCCAGGCCAGCCCTTTTGAGCTCTACCAGGACGTCCCTTATGGAAAGGCCGGAGTTACGAGCAATATGGACAATCTCTGGAGGAGAGAGGGAGTGGATGGTCACCGGAAATCTTTTCTTAATCTCCTGGAACAGGTTGACGAAATAATCCAGATGCAGCTCAGGGTGGAGGCCTCCCTGGAGCATGATCTGGGTTCCACCCAGATCAATGGTCTCCTGAATGCGTCGAAAGATCTCCTGGTTGCTCAAAAGGTAAGCCTCAGGATCTCCCTGGCGGCGGTAGAAGGCACAGAATTGGCATCCTGAGATACAGATATTGGTATAGTTGATGTTTCTATCTATTATGAAGCTGACCAGATTATCCGGATGTATCCTCCGTCTGACCAGATGGGCCAGTTGGCCCAGCTCCAGGAGGTCGGCTTCTTGCAGCAGAAGGAGGGTCTCTTCTTCGGAGATCCTCTCACCGTTGCGGATTTTCTGAGAGGTGGCAGGCTCGGTTGTTTTCGTTTCTGGAACATTTATCCTTTGTGACATCTTCCCTTAGGTATGCTTATCTCCCCATATTGATCGAGAAGGCTTACTCTGGTTACATTTTGCCTCGACCCGTCAGGTTTTGTAAGGTTCTACGAAGTAGTGTATATGGCAAGTTGAGATCGACACCACACGCCTTACGTGGAGAAAAACTCCAGTTGAGGAATCTGGCCTATGTAACCCAGGCTTTTAGCTTTTTCATAAAAGAGCATAAGGCCTTTCTGGTATCGCTCATCAAAGTTAAACTGAAGATTTGAGAAGTAGTCTTTCAAAAAGTCCTCGGAGAAGATCTCCCAGCGGGCAGCATCGTGGGCTATCTGCTCCAAATGCTCCTGACTGTAGGTCATGGATTTAAGAAAGGAGTGGTGAACCTCGGAGGCAAGATGGGCCTTCTCTATGGCAAACTCCCGCCGCACCACCCAGACGGCATAGGTCATAGGATAGCCGGTGAGCCCCTTCCACTCCTCCCCCAGATCGTAAATAAGAAGGTCTTGGGGATGGTAGAGAGCTCGCAGAGCCACATCCCCAATGAGAAGAGCTGCCTCAGACTCCATCAACATGCGGGGGAGGTCTGGAGGGCTCACCACATAGGTGGGTTGGACCCCATACTTTTGGGCCAGGATGATTTTGAGCAGGATCTGGGAAGTGGCTGAGGTATTGGCCAGGGAAACAGATTGGCCGTCCAGCTCTCTGGCAGGACGTTTACTGACTATAAGAATGCTTTGTACTCGGCCATCGGAGCTGACAGCAAGGTCAGGAAGAAGGAGAAATTTATCCTGGTGAAAACAATATTCAATGGAGGATAGGGGGCCTATATCCAGTTCGCCTCTAATAAGAAATTGGTTTAACTCAGTGGGAGTTCCCTTGACCAGCTCGATATCCAGGAGGACGTTCTGGGTAACCAGGCCATAATACAAAGGGAGGCAATTCAGGAACTGGATGTGGCCGACCCGAGGACGCATAGAATTAGTACCTCAGTTGTATACTTCAAGCACATTATACAAAGTGTCCCTTTCCACCGGAGTCCTTTTCATCTCTCTAATCATGTTAATCAGCTCGCTCTTGGCCATGGCTTCTTCCGTCTCTGCTCCGGCCGAGTGAGTGATCTTCTCCTCCACCACGGTACCATCCAGGTCATCTACTCCGAAATCAAGGGACAGTTGAGCTATTTTGGGGTCAAGCATGATCCAGAAGGCCTTGATGTGATCGAAGTTGTCCAGCATAAGGCGGGAGATGGACAGCATCTTAAGGTCTTCATAGGCTGTGGGCCGTCTGGCTCCGGTCATCTTTCCCAACGGGGTATTCTTGGGATGGAAGGGAAGAGGGATGAAGGATTGGAAGCCTCCGGTCTCATCCTGAAGCTCCCGCAGCTTGATCAGATGGTCAATCCTGTTTTCCGGAGATTCGATATGGCCGTAAAGCATGGTCGCATTGGATCTGAATCCCAGGCGGTGGGCAGTTCTCATGATTTCCAGCCACTCTTTGGCGCTGGCCTTACGGCTACAGACTTCCCTTCTAATCCCGTCATCCAGAATTTCAGCTCCGCCGCCTGGAAGAGAGCCCAGCCCGGCTTCCTTCAAAGTAAGAAGAACATCCTGGAAGGAAAGGCCCGAGAGATCAGCAAAGTGTTTTATCTCCACCGCGGTAAAAGCCTGAATGTGCACATGGGGAAACTCCTCTTCCAGCCGCCGGACTGTCTCCACATAGTAGCTGAAAGGAAGGTCGGGATGGAGGCCGTTTACAATGTGCAGCTCCGTGATTCCCAGAGAGAGAGAGTTTCTGGCTTTCTCAACTGCTTCCTCAATGCTCATGGTATAGGCATCGGGATCATCCCGGTCTCGGCTGAAGGCACAGAACTTGCAGCGGGAGACGCACACGTTGGTCATATTGAGGTGTCTGTTGACATTGAAGAAGACGGAGTCCTTAGTTTTTCTCTCCTTGACCCATCGAGCCAGATAGCCCAGGGTCAGGAGGTCGCTGGACTCCATGAGGGCCAGCCCGTCTTCTCGGGAGAGCCTTTGACCGGCCAGGACCTTTTCATAGATACTGCTAATGTTGTGGTCTACGGCTATGTTCAAGAGAGCTCAAGTCCTGTGGGAAAGTAAAACATAAACCCTTCTGGGAGCTTGGGATGCAGATCTCTGGAAAAGTAACAACTTTTCCTCTCCCTAGCCCATGTCTTATGTGGTAGCGCATAGGGGATTTGAACCCCTGTTTTAGCCGTGAGAGGGCTATGTCCTAGGCCCCTAGACGAATGCGCCTCATTGGTTCAACCGTATTCTACCAAGGTTCCCAATAAATTGGATTGCAACAAAAATGGCTGAGGAGGGAGGATTCGAACCTCCGCCGGCAGATCCAGAGTCTGCTGTCCTACCGCTAGACGACTCCTCATCGGCTGAGCTTTTGCATTGCCAATAGTAGCATATTGATTTTGGTTTTTCAAACCTGGTAGCGGCTAATAGCCAAAGAACCCAAAGATTGTTCCATAATTCTTAACAAATATGTAAAGTTTTCTTGCACTACGTATACTTCAATAACCGTCTTGGTGAAAGGGAGGGAAAGCGCCGCGGGTAGTGCCCTCTATTTGACAAGTGGTTCAATAGATATTAATATAATCCTATCTATCCATGTTTCCCAATATGGGATATATTGGATATCTTGAGGATCAGAATTAAAAATCAAAGGAGAGAGCAGAGAAGTGCGCAAGAGAGTTAGTACAATTCAGGTTCGGGATAAGCTTGGTGAGATTCTGGACCAAACCTACTACAGAGGGGATGAGTTTGTCATTGAACGAAAGGGTAAGGCTCTTGCCGTAATTGTGCCCTTTGAGGAGTATGAGAGGTGGCAACTCCGCAGGGAAGAAAGCTTCGCCATATATGACCGTCTCTGGGAGGCGAACCGGGAGTTCACCCCTGAGCAGGTTGAGAAAGATGTGGCTGAGGCGGTAAAGGCTGGGCGAGAGAAAAAGCCTGGCCACGAAAGATCCAGGCCGTGATCCGAGCGGTTCTGGACTCCAATACTCACATTTCTGCAGCGATTGTTTCTTACGGCCCTTCGGCTCCTTCTTCCAAAATGCTCAGGACCTTGGCGATCCTGTTCAGACTCTTTTCCTTACCCAGGATGGCCAGGCTCTGGAAGAGGGGAGGGCTTACGGTTTTGCCAGTAACAGCGGCCCGGATGGTCTGAAATATCTGCTTTGCCTTCAATCCCAGTTCATCGGGAAGTTGACGCAGTAATTCCTCGATCTCTTCCGAGGAAAAGGTTTGCGCCAGGCGCAGTTTTTCCAAGGTTGCTTGCAGGATTTTTCTTGCCTCCCTGGCTTTCAAGAATTTCTGCATGGCATCTTTTTCCAGAGGATAATCCTCGGTAAAGAAAAAGTCGGCCATCTGCTGCACCTCGGATAGTTTCTTGATTCTTTCTCGAACTAGAGGAATTATCTTCAGAAGCGTTCTTTTTATTTCTGCCTCTGGAACTCTTGGGGCCAGGATATTCTTAGTTTGGGTGTCAGACAAGGTCTCATTTCCGGTAGCCGATCCGAGGTGTTCTTCTCCTTCTTCCCTTCCTTCACCTCCCCCATCTACCAGGGCGATATCGCGGATGTAGGGAAGAAGCAATTCCGCCAGCTCCTGATCTGACTTCTCTCTGATGTACACTCCATTCATCCACTCCAATTTATCCAGGTCAAAGATAGCAGGGTTCTTGGAGACTTTCTCCAGAGAAAACTTATCGATCAGCTCGCTCACGCTAAATAGTGTCGTCCGATCATCATAGGACCAGCCTAAGAGGGCCAGATAGTTGACCATGGCCTGGGGCAGAAAACCCTCTTCTCGGAAGGCTTCCACAGCGGTGGCCCCGTGTCTTTTGCTTAAGCGGCTGCCATCCTTACCCAGAATCAGGGGAATGTGGGCAAACTCGGGCCGAGGGTAACCCAAAGCCTTGTAGATGGGGATCTGTTTGGGAGTGTTGGAGAGATGGTCATCTCCCCTTATGACATGGGTGATTTGCATGAGGGCATCGTCCACTACTACGGTGAAGTTGTAGGTCGGAGTTCCATCGGATCGGACGATGATGAAGTCGTTGACCGCCTCTTTCTTAAAGGCAATCTCACCATGAATGAGGTCCCGGAAGGACAGATCTCCAAAGGAGGTAGCCCTGAACCGGAGGGCAAAGGGCTTTTCCCGAGACAGAAGCTTGTGGATCTGATTTTGGGTCAGATCCCCACATCGGCCATCATAACCAGGGGGCCTGCCTTCTCTAAGGGCTTGCTGACGTCTCTCCTCCAACTTTTTAGGGGCGCAAAAACACCTGTAGGCGCGGTCCGCAGACAAAAGCTTCCGAGCCGTCTCGGCATAGAGATAGGTCCTCTGACTCTGGAAATAGGGCCCATAGTCTCCACCCACCTGGGGTCCCTCATCCCATTCCAGGCCCAGCCATCGGAGAGAGGACAGAATAGTATCTATAGCCCCTTCCACATTTCTAGAGATGTCCGTGTCTTCTATCCGAAGGATAAACTTTCCACCATGTTGTCTGGCAAAAAGCCAGTTATAGATAGCTGTCCTGGCTCCCCCTACATGAAGGTAGCCCGTAGGGCTGGGAGCGAAACGGACCCGAACTTTGGTTCTTACCATAACCTGTCATTCTCCTCTAGTTCTTCATGTACATGATACATGAAGAGGAGCCTGGAGCCAAGTTCTCCCAGGGGGAGGATACGGTAGCTTTGGGTGAGAGTTCGAGAGAGGGCGCCAACTTCCCGCGAAACCCCTATGTCTTAGTCATAGGGAGGTTTAGTAATTTCGTGCTAAAATATCCGCAAAGCAGACCAAAGTGCAGGAAGGGCAAGAGGTCATGAGCAACACTATCAAGGAAAAGGATAAGGCCAGACATACAGCCAGCAGCAGGTTAAAGGAAAGAGGTAGAATAGCCTCACCCGAGAGCGAGAAGAGGCAGGAGATCCAGGAGGCCCAGGAGAGCAATATAAAGTCAGATCTTGCTCTTATGTGTGCCAGGGCTAAAGAAGTAGGTGCCCTGGCTGCCGCCCCCATTTTGGCCCAGGATGTGGTTCTGGATGAGCGGGTGCGCCTGAAATGCTGAGTACCTAGATGTGCTCACTACGATCAGAACTGGATGTGCCCACCTCATGTAATTCCCTTTTCTGAGTTTAAGGAGATTCTGGGAAAGTACTCTCATGCTATTCTTATCCAGGTGGAGATTCCGGTCTCCCATTCGGAACTTAAGGAGGCTTACGGAGATAAAGATCTCTCTGAATTGTATCCCACAGAAGACTACCAGAAGAAAGTCAAAACTCCCTTCAAGGAGCTTTACCCGATCTTAGACAAAATAGAAAGCTTGGCTTTCAGCCTGGGCTATCATTTTGTTGCTGGCCTTGCCGCTGGCCAGTGTCAGATTTGTCTAAAATGTGCCTATCCGGATCCATGTCCAGTACCTTTCCGGGCCCGACCCTCTATGGAAGCGCTGGGAATAGATGTTTTTGAAACCGCCCAAAGAGCTGGCCTTCCTATTGACTTTGGGGTAAGCGGAAAGCCAGTCTGCGTTGGGCTGGTTTTAGTGAGCTGATTTATTTCTGAAATCAGATAAGAATCTAGCCCAAAGGGTCTTTGACAAATACGAACATATGTTTAATAATTGAGATAATATCCTGGTGGTTACACCATACCAGTGCATGAGACAAAAACTAGATTGCTGCAACTGGGAGAACACTGTGGTCCAAGGCTGACCTAACCTCATGAAACCTAAACTCATTCTAACTTTCGACGATCTTCAGGAGAAGGCAGTCCGCCACCCCGCCGGCCGCCTGATAGTGGTGGCCGGACCGGGGACCGGCAAGACCCAGGTAATTATCCAGAGGATAATTCATTTGATAGAAGCAGAGGGCGTCGATCCCTCCTCCATCCTGGCTCTGACCTTCTCCCGCCGGGCAGTCCGGGAGATGAGGGAGAAGGTAGCCCTCGGTCTCTCCCGCAGTTTTTCTGAGATAAAGATTTCCACCTTTCTCTCTTTCTGTCTGGATTTTGTAAAGCATAATTTTCGCGCCCTGGGCTATAGGGCAGCTCCCGAACTCCTCACTTCTACTGAGCAATGGAGGCTGGTGAGGGGTGTTGTAAACTCGGTAGACCGGCATCGCTACCCTCATACCGGAAATTTCTTTGCCAGAGACGGTTTTATTCAGGAACTTTTCGATTTCATTTTGCGGAGTCAGGAAAACCTGCTTCTGCCCGAGGACCTGGCCAGAAAGATTCCCCACCACAGCCAGCCCCAACTGTCTGAGATGGTAGCTTTGTATCGGAGATATCTATCTCAATTGAAAGAAGACAATCTCATCGACTTTGGCGGGCTCTCCTTTCAGACCGTGAAACTCCTGAGCCAGGATGAAGAGACCAGGAGGAGATATCAGGAGAGGTATTCTCATATTGTGGTAGATGAGTTTCAGGAGACTAACTATGCCCAACTGAGACTGGTGGAAATGCTCTACGGAGGAAGGGGCAGTCTGATGTTGGTGGGGGACGATGATCAGTCTATCTATGGTTTCCGAGGCGCCCGGGTGGCCAGCCTCCTGGAGTGCCATGTCAGAGCTCCCGATAGGGAGAAGATAGAGCTGAGAGCTAACTACCGCAATGACCCGCAGATAGCCAGAGCCAGCCAAGAGCTCATAGCCCACAATAGGCTGAGGATAAAGAAGCAGAGCACGGCGGCAAAGGCACCTGGGGAAAGCTCCACGGAAACTCACCATTACCACACTGACGCCGGGGAGGCCAGCAGCATAGCCCAGCAGATATTAAGGATGAAGTCAGAGGATGATCTCAGCTTTCGGGATTTTGCTATTCTGATGAGGAGCATAGAGAGGGGAGGGGAAATTATCCAGTCCAGCCTCTTGAGAGCCGGTATCCCCTGTCAGATATTGGGAGATAAAAGCAGCCTGTACAGCCATCCTTTGATTTCCGGGATAGTATCTTTTCTAAAAATTTTGGTCACCGGCGCGGGCCAGGAAGGATTTGATCTTCTCTTAAAAAAGGTTCTTCTCTCCGAACTTTTCTCTCTGGACCCCTTCCTTCTTCGGGAGATGGAAAGGGCCGCCAGTCTGTTTCAGCATTCCTTGTTTGAGTACATCCATAATCTGGAAATTCAGGAAGATCCTTCCATCCGAGAATCTCAGGCCCTGAAGGAATTTCGCTCTTCCTACCAGATC
>NZ_BLRZ01000065.1 GCF_013281975.1 Candidatus Hakubella thermalkaliphila
ATCGACTGCCGGGTATAACTACGTTGCCAAACTGGGAATTGCAACGGTGGGACTTGCACCCACAGGGTCAGAAGATAGCTTCGCTGCACGGGCTTCATCCCTTCACTTGCGTTGCGGCCTGGTATCTCCTTTCCCCTGGCGTCATACAGTTCGTTACCTCCCTGCATGCAGGGTTCCATACGGGAGCGGTGGCTGGCCTTTATCCCGGCAGGATTTTCACCTGCTGAATCGTCCGAGCTTTACCCGGCGCACTAATATTTCTTTCCTCCTTCCAGGTTGCTTAGAAAATAGGTTCCCGATTTTCATCGTTCCAGGGTGCCCTGAATTCACTATTTGAAAAACCCCTCATAATGCCTCATGAGAAGCTGGGACTCCAGTTGTTTCATGGTTTCCAGAGCCACACCGACCACAATCAAAAGCGAAATACCCCCGAAGCGGAAGGGCACGTCCATATATCCATAAAATAACTCCGGCAAGATGGCTATTGAGGCCAGAAATATAGAGCCAGGGAGAGTTATGCGGTTCAAGATCTTCCCCAGAAAGCCAGCAGTCGGTCTTCCGGGCCGGATGCCGGGGATAAAACCACCATATTTCTTGAAGTTGTCCGCAATATCGGTGGGGTTGAAAACTACTGCCGAATAGAAATAGGTAAAGATAATGATCAGAACGGAATAAAGCCCAATGTAAACCGGGTTGATCACATTCCCTGGCCCAGGCGCAGGAGAAAGCATATCCGCAATAACTTGCGTCAGACCCCCGGGAAAGAATTGGGCTATCATGGCTGGAAAGAGAAGCACCGAAGAGGCAAATATGACGGGAATGACTCCAGCCTGGTTCACTTTAAGAGGAATGTAGGTACCCCTTCCCCCGTAGACCCGTCTACCCCTGATCTGTTTAGCATACTGAACAGTAATTCTCCTCTCGCCCTGCTGGATCATTATGACACCCACTACTACCGCCAGGGCAATAATACCTATCAAACCGATACGGAAGATGTTGATCTCCCCTAGTCGCACCATCTGAATGATGGCCCCCGGCATCTCAGAAATAATACTGGTAAAGATAAGAAGGGATATTCCATTTCCTATCCCAAATTGAGTAATCAGCTCACCCAGCCACATGATCAAAGTAGTCCCGGAAGTCAGGGTGACGATAATCAGAAAAATATAGGGCCAGGTATGGTCAACCATCGCTTCTCGGAAAAAGAAGACCATGCCCGTGGATTGAAGCAGAGCCAAACCCACAGTCATATAGCGGGCTATCTGCTGGATTTTTCTTCTTCCGGTCTCTCCCTCTTTGGCCCACTCTTCCAGCCTGGGAATGACCATCTGTAGAAGCTGCATAATGATGGTGGCGGTTATATAAGGCATAATACCCAAAGAAAAGACTGCAAATCTGGCCAGAGCGCCCCCACTGAAAAGATCAAGAAAGCCCAGAATTCCACCCTGGAAAAGATCTTTTATTATGGAAAGATCGATACCCGGGACAGGTATGGCCGCTCCTAACCTGTAAATGACCAGGATAGCCAGGGTAAAAAGAACTTTGTTCCTGAGCTCCCTGATTACGAAGATATTACGAATTATCTGAAACATCAGATCACCTCGGTGCTTCCCCTTGCGGTCTCGATCTTTTCCACAGCCTTCTGGCTGAAGCCATGCGCTTTGACCACCAAACTTTTGCTTAGATCTCCATTACCCAGAATTTTGATGGGCAGTCCTTTCTTTCTGATCAGACCTTTAGCCAGAAGCTCCTCTTCTCCTACTACCGAGTTGGCCTCAAATACCTCCAGCTCTCCCACGTTGATAACTGTGAACCGGGTGGGAGAAAGACTCTTGAAACCCCGCAAATGGGGCACCCTTCTCTGGAGAGGCATCTGGCCACCTTCAAACCCCAATCTTACTTTTCCTCCAGATCTTTGCTTCAGGCCTTTATGTCCTCTTCCACTGGTCTTGCCATGCCCAGATCCTCTTCCCCTTCCTACTCTTTTTTCAGGTTTTGCTGCCCCTTCTGCAACTGGCAAATTATGTAACTGCATACTGCTTCTCCATCAATTTTCCATTTTCTCTACTTCCACCAGATGTCTTACCGCCAAAACCATGCCCCGGATTTCTTGCCTATCATCATGAATTACCGTATGGTTAACTCTCCGAAGGCCCAGAGATCTGATGGTATTTCTGTGCCTTTGAGGGCTACCTATAAGGCTCTTTTTCTGAGTGATTCTTAACTTGCCCAACCTCACCACCTATGTATCTGAGGTGATCGCGCTCGTACTTCTCAACTCCTGCACTTCATCCGCGTTTTTCAGCGATTTCAAGCCCTGAACAGTCGCCCTGACCACATTCAGGGCATTAGAGCTTCCCAGAGATTTGGTCAAAACATCTTTCACGCCAGCCAGCTCCAGAACCGCCCGGACCGGCCCACCGGCAATAACGCCCGTTCCAGGTCCAGCCGGCTTTAATAAGACCAGACCTGCTCCGGCATGACCAACTATCTCATGAGGTATAGTGGTTCCCACCAGAGGTACCTGAAAAAGGTCCTTCCTGGCTTTGTTAGCAGCCTTCTGGATGGCGCCGGAAACCTCGTTGGCCTTACCGAAACCTACTCCCACCTGGCCACGTCCATCCCCCACCGCTACCAGGGCGCTGAAACTAAACCTTCGGCCACCTTTAACCACTTTGGCTACCCGATTAATGCTGATTATTTTTTCTTCAAGCTCCCTTTCCTGGAACTTTGCCTCAGCCACCCAAACCTCCCCTAAACCTAAAATTTAAGTCCTTCCGCCCTGGCGCCTTCGGCCAAAGATTTCACCCGCCCGTGAAACAGGAAACCTCCTCGATCAAATACTACCTCAGTTATCTTTTGAGAGAGTGCCTTTCGGGCTACGTCACGGCCAACCAGTTCAGCTACTCCCTTTTTATCCAGCTCTTCTCGATTCAGGAATAACTCCCGATACACCGAGGCAGAACCGGCCAGGGTCCTGCCACCGATGTCGTCGATTATCTGAGCATATATATGGCGATTGCTCTTATAGACGCATAGTCTTGGTCTTTCCGGCGTACCCCGGATTTTCTTTCGCACCCGGAGATGCCTTCTCCCTCTAGCCTTCACTTTTTGCGCTATGCTCGCCACTTCGGTTGCCTCTCTAGCCATCAGGACAATCAGGCGCCAGTCTTGCCTGCTTTATGGCGGACGTACTCACCCAGATATCGAATGCCCTTCCCTTTGTAGGGTTCTGGCTTTCTAACTACCCTGATCTTGGCCGCCATATTCCCCACCTGTTGCCTGTCCATGCCTTTAACTATAACCGTAGTCGGATTGGGGACTTCGAAACTTATACCCTCCGGTTCCTCAAAAACTACCGGATGGGAATATCCAACGGATAGCTCCAGTCTGTTTCCACTTTTGGTAGCCCGGTAGCCCACCCCCCTGATCTCCAGAGTCTTGGAAAAACCATCACTGACCCCCACAACCATGTTGTTGATCAGACTTCTGTAAAGTCCATGGAGAGAGCGGTGTTTCAAAGAATCGGATTCTCTTTGTACCGCAACCTGGTCATTCTCCACCTTCACCGTTATACCTGGGGATAGCTCCATTTCTAGAACACCTCGAGGACCTCTGACTGATATTTTACCTTCCTCCACTGACACTTCCACACCTGGAAGTATGGGAATGGGTCTTCTACCTACTCTGGACAAGTTCCTCTCCTCTAAAGCTCAAAATTCCCTCTTACCACACGTAACAGATTACCTCTCCCCCCATTCCGGCGGATCTGGCCTGGTCTCCTGTAACAAGACCTCTGGGGGTGGACAATATGGCTATGCCCAGACCACCCAGAACTTTGGGGATATCATTCTTCCTGATATAAACTCTTCTTCCTGGCTTACTTATCCTTCTAACTCCACTTATGGTTTTCTTTTTCCCTTTGCCGTACTTCAGGTATATCCTCAGAATATCCTGGGCTTCGTCCCGATGCACCTCATATCTGGCCACATATCCTTCCCCCCGAAGTATCCTGACTATCTCTTCTTTTATCCGGGAGGAGGGTACATCCACATATTCATGATAAGCCTTGTTGGCATTCCTCAATCTGGTTAACATATCGGCGATGGGGTCGGTCATGGTCATCCTATTTCCCTCCCAAACTACCAACTTGCTTTCTTAAGGCCTGGAATCTCTCCCTGGTGAGCCATTTGCCGCAAACAGATCCGGCAAAGCCCGAACTGACGAAAATAGCCCCTGGGCCTGCCGCATCTCTGGCAGCGAAAGTACTTTCTCACTTTGTATCTGGGGGTTCTTTTAGCCTTAGCAATAAGAGACTTTTTAGCCAATCCTTGCCTCCTGAACTTATTAATCTACATCTATCTCCGAAAGGGAAAGCCCAATTTGCTCAAAAGAGAAAAGGCCTCCTCGTCGGTTCTGGCGGTAGTAACAATGGTGATATCCATACCCTGGATCGCCTCGACGGCATCATAATCAATCTCCGGAAAGATAAGCTGCTCGTTAACTCCAAGATTATAACTTCCTCGGCCATCAAAAGAGTTTCTGGAAAGACCGCGAAAATCCCTGATTCTGGGCAAGGCTACCGAGAGAAGCCGATCCAGGAACTCGTACATCCTCTGTCCGTGCAGGGTGGCCTTGCATCCTACAGGCATGCCTGCTCTTATCTTAAAACCGGCGATGGATTTCTGGGCCTTTCTGACCACTGGCTTTTGGCCGGTTATGAGAGATAGACCCCGCACTGCTCCGTCCAGTAACTTTATGTTCTGGGCAGCCTGGCCAACACCCATGTTTACAACTACTTTTTCAACTCTGGGCACCTCCATTACATTTTGGTAAGAAAACTCTTTCATCATCTCAGGCACAACCTCTCGGAGGTATTTCTCTTTAAGCCTGGGTACTACTTTTTCCTGCACTGTCACCAGCTTATCCTCCCAACTCACAGGCCACTCAAGACTTCCTTTAAATCCTTTGTCTTAATTCGACAGGAAGCCTTTATATCTCTTACCACCCGACTTAGAACTTTCCTTCTAAATACTTTGGCCACATTTTTTACAAACTCTGACTTTGTCTCCTGACTCCAAAACTTGCCTACCGATCCTGGTCACCTTGTTGCAGGAGGGACAAACTAGCATGACATTCGATAAGTGGATTGGCCCTTCCTTCTCGATAATTCCACCCGGCTGAGTCTGTTTTCTTTGCTTCATATGCCTTTTGAGCACATTTATGCGCTCTACCACGATCCGCTCTTTTTGAGGCAAGACCCGAAGTATCTTACCTTCTTTACCGGAATCTTTCCCGGTCAGAATCTTGACTTTGTCCCCTTTTTTCAGTTTAATTTTCGACCTGCTCATAGTTACCTTCTCAGATAAACTTTCTTAATAACTTCTTAGATAACCTCAGGAGAAAGGGAGACGATCTTCATGTACTTTTTCTCCCTCAGCTCTCTGGCTACCGGTCCGAATATTCTGGTACCCCGGGGGTTGTTTTGCTCATTGATAATGACCGCGGCGTTCTCGTCAAAGCGGATGTAGGATCCATCCTTTCTTCGGTACTCCTTCTTAGTTCGCACCACCACTGCCCTGACCACTTCTCCCTTTTTGACCACCCCTCCGGGGATTGCTGATTTTACCGTACCGACTATAACATCACCCACCGCGGCATATCGTCGACCAGACCCTCCCAAAACCCGAATGTACATTATCTCCTTGGCCCCCGTATTATCAGCAACCTTCAATCTGCTATAGGCCTGAATCATCTATGGTCTCCCCGCTCAACACTGCCTTGATCTCACTCTGTCCGTTTGATAATCTCCATGACTCTCCATCTCTTGGTCTTACTGAGAGGTCTGGTCTCCATAATAGAGACCTCATCTCCGACACGGCATTCATTCTCCTGGTCATGGACTTTGAACTTCTTAGTTCTCTTGACGATCTTCCCGTAAAAAGGGTGACGAAAATGAGATTCGATATCCACAACTACTGTCTTATCCATGCTGGCACTGACCACTTTACCGACTCTTATTTTCCGTTTTCCCCTCACTCTTTCACACCCCTTTTCCTGGCCAGAGAAGAACCTCTCCGACTCTGGTCTTTACAGAAGACCTTGCCCTAATTGGAGTCAGGTCTGGTCACTTTCCAGGGCTATGCTTGACGCCTTAAGCCCAGCTCCCTTTCTCTTCTTACCGTCTCTATTCTGGCAATTTCCTTTTTAGTCTCACCGATTTTAGCAAAATTATCCAATTGACCAGTGGCCAACTGAAATCTCAGATTGAAAAGAGTTTTTTTAGCTTCAGCCAGCCTGACTGTTATCTCCTCATCAGTCAATTCTCTCAACTCTGGCGCTTTCACCACACTACTCACCACCCATATCATCCAGAGACACAAACTTGCACTTTATAGGAAGCTTGTGAGAAGCCAATCTCACGGCTTCTCGGGCTGTTTCCTTAGGAACTCCTGTTAGCTCAAAAAGGATGCGACCAGGTTTTACTACAGCCACCCAGTGGGCAGGAGCACCCTTGCCGCTCCCCATTCTGGTCTCTGCGGGCTTTTCAGTCACCGGCTTGTGAGGAAAAATATTGATCCATACTTTGCCGCCCCGCTTGATGAATCTGGTCATGGCCACTCTGGCAGATTCAATCTGTCGGTTGGTTATCCAGGCCGGCTCCAGGGCCTGCAGGCCATAGTCTCCAAAAGATAGTCTGTTCCCCCTGCTGGCGCGGCCTTTCATTCTTCCTCTCTGCTCTTTTCGGTGTTTAACCCGCTTCGGCATCAGCATATTGGTCTAATTCCTCTCTGGCTTGATGGCAGACTCTTCCTGGTGATCCATGCAGGTTCTTTCTCAATCTCCTGCAGTCTCCGCAGCAGCTCTCTGGACCGCTTCCTCGCTTGACGCCAGAACATCTAAATATACCCACACCTTTACTCCTATGCATCCGAAAGTAGTGCGAGCCAGATAGAAGCCATAGTCAATATTGGCCCTCAGAGTATGAAGGGGAACTCTGCCCTCTCGATACCACTCAGTTCTGGCCATCTCCGCCCCGGCTAATCTCCCTCCACAGGAGACTTTTATCCCTTTGGCTCCAGCGCGCATAGCGGCGGAGACAGCTTTTTTCATGGCTTTCCGGTAGGAAACCCGGTTCTCTAACTGTTGGGCGATACTCTGGGCCACTAATCTGGCATCCAGCTCTGGCGTTTTGACCTCCTGGATATTGATCTGGGCCACCTTGTGAGTCATATCTTCGATATACTTTCTGATCTCGTTTATGCTGGACCCCTTCTTGCCAATAACGATGCCTGGCCTGGCACTAAAGATATCTATTTTAAGCTTATCAGACGCTCTTTCAATTTCTATTTTAGAAACGGCCGCGTTACTGAGATTTTGCTCCAGATAGTTTCTGATCTCCATGTCTTCTTTGAGATAATCGGCATAGGCGGAAGAGCTAAACCATTTTGATTTCCAATCATTAATAATGCCTATGCGCATTCCCACAGGATTGACCTTCTGCCCCAACTCTAGCTTTCTCCTTTCTCCGCGACACAGACTGTAACATGGCTGCTCCTCTTTCTGATTCTGGTAGCTCTGCCCCTGGCCCGGGGGCGAAATCTCTTCAAAGTGGGTCCTTCGTCCACATATACCCTGGAAATATACAGTTTAAGCTCATCCATCTTGTGGTTTTCGGTAGCATTGGCTACAGCTGATGCCAGCACTTTTCTGACTACTCTGGAGGCACCTCGCCGGGTGAACCTGAGAATGTTCATGGCTTCATCCACCTTTTTGCCCCGAACCAGATCCACCACGTAGCGAACTTTGTGAGGCGACATGCGTATGTATCTGGCTACTGCTCTGGCCTCTCCCATGATCCCCCTCCAGCCTATTTCAGTGCCGAAGACCTCTCAGTATGATGACCATGCGTTCTGAAGGTCCTGGTGGGGGCAAACTCTCCCAGTTTATGTCCCACCGTGGCCTCAGAAATAAAGATGGGAATATGTTTCCTCCCATCATGCACGGCAATAGTGTGCCCTACCATGTCGGGAATGATGGTACAATCCCGAGCCCAGGTCCTGATAACTCGCTTTTCGTTTCTCTCATTGAGCTTCCGGATCTTGTTAACAAGTTTTAGATCCAGATAAGGCCCTTTCTTGGTAGATCTGGACATCTTCTCACCTGCTTATTTCCCTCTTCTTCGAATAATCATTTTGTTCGATTTAGCCTTCCTCCTGGTACGATAACCTCGGGTGGGCTTGCCCCAGGGAGTCATGGGATGCCCACCGGATTTGGATTTCCCCTCTCCTCCCCCATGAGGGTGGTCAATGGGATTCATGGCTGCTCCCCGCGTGGTGGGTCTTATGCCCAGCCATCTTTTCCGCCCCGCTTTGCCTATAGAAATGATCTTATGCTCCACATTTCCCACTTCTCCTACAGTAGCCCGGCAATCAAGGCCAACCAACCTGATCTCCCCCGAGGGCAGCCGCAGATGAGCATACTTACCTTCTTTGGCTACCACCTGGAGCGAGCAACCAGCAGACCTGGCCATCTGCCCGCCTTTCCCAGGAGTCAGTTCCACATTATGAACTACGGTACCCGTGGGTATGTTCTTAAGGGGAAGGCTGTTACCCGGCCTTATATCCACCCTTTCTCCCGAAATCACCCGGTTGCCTACTTCCAGACCGTTGGGCGTAATTATATACCGTTTCTCTCCATCCAGGTAGTGAAGGAGAGCCAGACGGGCCGAACGATTAGGATCATATTCGATGGCCGCCACTTTGGCTTCAATACCATCCTTGTCTCTTTTGAAATCCACGATCCGGTAGGCCCGCTTGTGACCTCCCCCCCGATGTCTCACCGTAATCCGCCCGTATACATTCCTGCCCCCACTTTTTTTTAGGGGAGCAGTTAAAGAGCGCTCCGGCTCATCTTTAGTGATCTCCTCAAAGGTCGAGGCTGTAGCAAATCTTCGACCCGGCGAGGTAGGTTTATGTTTCTTTATACCCACTTAATCCCCCTGAGTCCCTATCTAGACGTTTTCGAAGAACTCGATCTTATCTCCCTTTCTCAAGGTGACGGTAGCCTTCTTGTAACCAGGCCTATATCCTGTGATCCGTGCTCTTCTTCTGGCCCTGGTGATAGGCTTTGGTTTGGCATTAGCTACACTTACGTCCAGAGCCTTAACTTTAAAAATCTCCTCAACCGCTCTCTTAATCTCAGTCTTGTTGGCATCAGAGGCTACCACAAAGGTATACCTGTTCTCCTTGGCCATAGTATAACTCTTCTCGGAAATGACCGGCCTCAAAACTATGTCTCGAGGATCCTTCATCGGCACACCTCTATCACCGTATCCAGAAGATGTTGTGGTATTACGACCATATCACAGTTCACAATGTCGTACGTATTCAGAGTGGGGGGCAAAATTATCCTTACATAATTAAGATTCCGGAAAGAACTCAAGGCGTTTCTATCCTGAGGATCCAGAATGAGAAGAACTTTCCCCCTGGCGCTGATCCGCTCCAGAAACTCCCTGGCCCGCCTGGTGCTGGGAGTATCAAATTTCCAACCCTCCACGATCACAATCTTGCTCTGTCGAGCCTTATCTGTGAGAGCCATAAGCCTGGCCCTGGTCTTTTTTTTCCTGGGTATGGCATAGGAAAAATCCCTGGGTGTAGGACCAAAAACAGTACCGCCCCCTCTCCAAAGGGGAGAGCGAATAGATCCTGCTCTGGCCCGACCAGTACCTTTCTGTCTCCATGGCTTGATGCCTCCACCACTGACAGCACTCCTGTTTTTAGTGGAAGCCGTACCCTGACGCTGAGATGCCTGATAGTTCTTGATCACTTCCTGCATCAGAACTTCGTTAATATCCACGGAAAAGATCTCTTCTGCCAGCTCAAGATCTGAAACTTTCTGACCCTCCATATCTACCACTCTGGCCAACACCATCGCCTTCTCCCGCTATCTCTTCTTCCGGTCCTCTTGAATCAAAACCCAACCACCTTTTGGGCCGGGGGTGCTCCCTTTAAGAAGGATGAGATTTTTCTCCTGATCTACTCGCACCACCTTTGATCCCCTGGTCGTAACTCTTTGCCCACCCATGCGTCCAGGCAATCTTTTGCCCTTGTCCACCCGGGAAGGAAAGGAGCTGGCGCCAATGGAGCCTGGCGCTCTGTGAAACATGGAGCCGTGAGTGCCGGGTCCGCCATGGAATCCATACCTCTTGACCACGCCAGCAAATCCCTTGCCCCGAGAGACTCCAGTCACCTTGACCGACTCTCCTTCCTCCAGGACAGAGACCTTTATCTCCTGCCCTAACTCATATCCGTTAAGTTCCTCTACTCTGATCTCGGCCAGATACCTGGTCGCCTTAACCCCTGCTTTTTGGAAATGCCCTTTCCGAGGCGAGGTCAGTTTCCTCTCCTTGACCTCCCCATATCCAATCTGCACCGCATCATATCCGTCTTTGTCTTTGCTCTTCAACTGAGTTATGACACAGGGCTCAGCCTTGACCACGGTCACCGGCACCACGTCACCGCTGGCGTCGAACACCTGAGTCATTCCCAGCTTTGTTCCAAAGATCGCTTTTACCATCCTGGATCCCTTGATTCTGTTGAGTTACCCTATTCTTTACAGTTTTATCTCTATATCGACCCCTGCCGGCAGACTGATTCTCATTAGAGAATCTACTGTCTTTGGAGTAGGATCGAAGATATCGATCAACCTTTTATGAGTCTTTATCTCAAAATGTTCCCGGGAATCCTTGTCTACATGAGGAGAACGAATCACGCAATAAAGACTCCTCTGGGTAGGCAGGGGAACCGGGCCTGAGACCCGGGCTCCGGACTCGACCACTGTCTCCACTATTTTCTTAGCCGACTTATCCACTACTTTGTGATCGTAGGCCTTTAGTCGAATTCTGATCTTTTGGGCTCCTTTTGCCACTGATCATTCTCCTATTCCAATATCTTGATATTCTCCCTCGAAAATAACGCAATTTTCATGCGACGTGGTGCGCCGCGGTGCATGGGCGATTCCCTATTCCAATATCTTAATCACATTACCTGCTCCCACGGTATGGCCACCCTCCCGG
>NZ_BLRZ01000066.1 GCF_013281975.1 Candidatus Hakubella thermalkaliphila
CTGGACACGGAACCGGGGGTAGATAAGCGCTCGGCACAGGATATGGTCGCCGAAATCGGGGTAGAGATGGGTCAGTTTCCGTCGCATAAACATCTCTGTTCCTGGGGGGGTATTAGTCCTGGGAACAACGAAAGTGGGGGCAAGCGCCGCAGTGGGCGAACCACCAAAGGCAACAAATGGCTGAAAGCGATCTTGGTGGAATGTGGGCATGCTGCCGGACGGACTAAGAACACCTATCTGGGATCACAATATGCTCGTCTTGCCAGCCGCAAAGGGAAGAAGCGAGCAGCAGTCGCGGTGGGCCACAGCATTCTGGAAGGTGCCTATTTCATCATCCGAGACAAAGTGCCTCACCGCGAGTTGGGCGTCAACTACCTTAACGAAATCAACAAAAAGCATATCATCCGCCACCATGTCCGTCGGCTCGAAAGCCTGGGACTCAAAGTCGATATTCAAGGACTCCCGCTGGTAGCATAATGACCACTACGGGGGGTTATTTTCAAGGGAGAAAACCCGAGGGTCGCCCAAGCCTATCATCCCCGAATGATGCTCAAGATCCTGCTTTATGCTTAGAGCCAGAAGATGCCTTCTAGCCGGGTCATGGCCACAAGGTGGGTTTGAGGATGTAGTCTTTAGGGGGCTTTTGGGCACGCAAGAAGCCCGACTTTCGCCCCATGAGTAACTTTGGCAAGAATAACCTCCAAGGGCTGAAGAAGTTGTTCAAGCAAGTGGTGCAGCTTGACCCCAGCTTGGGGAGGGTAAGCCTGGGGCTGCTAGCCCTAGAGGGGACCAAGGCGAAGGCAGCAACCAGGCCCTAGGGTATGGTATAATCTTTTCAAAATACAGAACGGTCGTTCACCCGTAGCACCGCTAGGGGAGCATGGGCGCTGAGAAAGCCTCAAACCTCGGGCTCTATCAGCTCGGCTGGGAGAGCTATTGGAGACACAGGCGAGGGGCTGACCCTCGGAACCTGAACTGGGTAATGCCAGCGTAGGGAAGCGGTAAGAAAAAAACCGCTTTCTCTATAGCGAAAGCGGTTTTTAGTTTTTGCGGCCCAAATATCTCAAATATTTCAAAGGAGGAACAAGAAGTGGAAATCTTCTATCCAATCAGTGAAAAGGACATCACCAGGGCCATCGTGAGAGGATTCTTGAAGCAGTTTGAGGAGTACGCCGACTCCGACTATATAATCGTAGGAGGTGGGCCCAGTGGCCTGATGGCTGGCCGTGAGCTGGCCCGTAAGGGGAATAGGGTTCTCATCGTTGAGCGAAACAACTACCTGGGCGGTGGATTCTGGATCGGCGGCTACCTCATGAACAAGGTCACTCTCCGGGCACCGGCCCAGCAGGTCTTGGATGAATTGGGGGTACCTTACGAGGAGTACATCAAGGGCCTCTATGTAGCCGACGGTCCCCATGCCTGTTCCAAGCTTATCGCTGCTGCTTGCGATGCCGGAGTGAAGTTTGCCAACATGACCACCTTCGACGATGTGGTAGTACGAGACAACAAGCGTGTGGCTGGAGTGGTGGTTAACTGGACCCCCGTTACTGCCCTGCCGCGGGAGATCACTTGTGTGGACCCGGTGGCCCTGGAGGCCAAGATGGTCCTGGACTGCACCGGCCACGATGCCTGCGTGGTCAAGAAAATGGAGGAACGCGGCCTGGCCAAGACGGTAGGCTATGGAGCCATGTGGGTGAACCGTTCCGAAGATCTGGTGGTAGAGCACACTGGCGTTCTGCTGCCAGGCCTGGTGGTGGCCGGTATGGCCGTTTCTGCTACTTATGGTCTGCCGCGTATGGGCCCTACCTTTGGAGCCATGCTGCTGTCCGGGAAGAAGGCAGCAGAGGCAGCCGAAAAAGGTCTTGAGGAGCTGGCCGCCTAGCCAGGTCAGGGTGGAATCCCTATTGGATTCTTTTCTTACACTGATTATCATTCAGGGCTGCACCTTCGAATGATGAAAATAGGGAATCTATTTTCTACCTACTATCATTATGTGGCCAGCACCCGCGAATCGTGAAAATATTACGACTTGGCGGAGAGGCATTGATTCCTTTTGGTAAGCCAGATGAATAACCATAACAGGAAAGATAGGATATGCCTTTATGATGAACCTCGGGTGGAGGTCTTCCGGGTAGAGGAAATAGCTGCTGCCCTACAACGATGGCTCCCGAGCTTCCCAGTAGAGTTAAGGGACGATTTTTTTGCCTTCCACCTGCGTCAGCTCTCTGCCGAAGCACGAGAGCAGAGCCTGGATAGCCTGGCCCGGGCCCTGGCCGAGGCACGGGTGCGAGATCCCTTTTCTCCCCCGCCTTCCCCCAGAGAGATCCCCAACCCTGATCCTCTGCCTGGGGAGATCGACTATGAGCGCCGACGACTAACAGAATCCAGCCACCGGGCCTTCGGCATCCTTTATGATGGGTACGAGCTTCTAAGCATCATGCGCGAACTCATCCCGGCAGAGGAAACCGGGCTGCGCACTCTTCACCTGGCTTTCACTAACCAACTACTGGGAACGTGGGATGATACTGATGGCCACTACCATGCCCGGGTGGGGATCTTTGGTCATCCGGCCCTGATCTCCATCCCGGGACTGGTGGAGGCCCCGGCCCGGCCTCGCTCCTACTACCTCCTCAGACAACAATACCAGGCCCTGGGCTTTCCAGAAGCGGAAGAAGCGGCTCTGGCCACCGCCACCCCTGGAGAAGAACCCCGCTGGTTAGAGCACGACGACCCTCGGTTGACCGAAGCCCTGAAAGGCTATGCTCTGCAGGCAGCCCTTTATGTCCTGACAGGTGAAGCCTTCTGTCCAGAACTAAACTGCTGTCTGTACAACGCCCACTGGCAGGAGGAGCTGATCAGGGCCCAGTTATCTCCCTCCCCTGCCCTCTGCCCGCGGCACCAGAGAGTGCTGGAGAGACTGGCGACGGCACCCGAGTGGGAAAGGTGGTGACAGCGGGTGAAGAATATCTTGACATAGGCCGAACGGTGCGGTAAACTACGCATGTAGTTAAAATATCTCGAGCTAGGCGAGCAAAAAGTGCGTCCATAGCGCTGATGGACAGCATGAGAAAAGAGACAATGTAATGCCTTTGTTGCCCAATCATGAAAGCGCAATAATTGATCCTTTGAAATTGAGGGACTATATATTATCACTAACACACCCTGTAGGAAGATTCAAAGCCAAATTCTTTCAACAGGCTGGTTACGTTCAAAGATCTTGGCAAACTTTAGAGAAAGATGTTAAAGAACAACATCTTTTAAAAGATGCCAGGAAAGGAGAGCCCTCTCCCTTTGGACAGAAATATGAGATAACGGCTCCATTAAAAGGTCCAAACTCAGTTGTTATCGTTGTAACTTCAATATGGATTATCTTAAACGGAGAAGACACGCCGAGATTGGTAACCATTGTCCCAGGAGGTTAAGACAAATGAAGTTCAAGTTGCTCGAAACAGTCGTGTTAACTAAAGATCTTAAGCAGTATGGTCTGAAAAGGGGTGATTTAGGAGCGATTGTTGAAATCTACGGATCTCATAATTATGAGGTTGAGTTTGTAACTGCTGACGGACACACCCAAGCGCTGGTTGAACTGAATGAAAGAGATCTTCGTCCTGTAGAATCAAGGGACATAGTTTCTGTGAGGTCCCTACAAGCGACAGTGTGAACTTACATAAGGAGATAGGATAACCATTTACCAACTTCACCCAGGGCATCCAATTGGTGGAGCTGGTGGGATTTGAACCCACGACCTCTTCGCTGCCAGCGAAGCGCGCTTCCCCTGCGCCACAGCCCCACACCTATCTTTGCCACTCTATGATGGAAGAGTCCTTCCACAGCCTTTCCAGTTGATAGTAGTCCCGCTGTTCGGCTGAAAATACATGCACCACTACATCCAGATAGTCCAGAAGAACCCATCCACTCTGACCATCACCCTCCACTCTAACTGGCCGGTAGCCCTCCTTTTCCAGACTCTCCTGGATAAACTCGGAGATGCTCTGAACCTGAATTACATTCAAACCGCTACAGATTATGAAGTAATCGGTGATGATCAGCCTTTTCTCAACATCCAGAATGAGAATGTTTTCGGCTTTTTTCTCCAGAGCCGCTCTAGCTACCTGTATGGCTAGCTCTTTAGAATCCAGCAAACACCTACTCCTTATAGGTGAATATTCTTATGTGTCCAAACTTTTTGGTCCTGAGACTACTGTGGATCAGTAACCCTTCACGAAATCCTAGATAATTGGGGTAGTCTTTCCGCCCGCCAAAGAGATACCTTTATGAGACCTTGTTCTCCCTCCAGGCCTCTTCCTATTGTACCATTATTTTCCCCATACTCAAGATACCCCATTGAAGATCAGTCCGGCCTGGGAAGTCTTTCTTCTACTCGCGGGAGAAGAGGAAATTTGAGGTGTGGCTCTGCCTGATACCAGTAGGCGGTGCTGGAGTAGTCATCTGAGCGACGGTTAGCATGGCCGTGCTCGATGGTGACGCGGATGGATTTCTGGAAGACAATAGGGTCTTCAATGTGGAAACGATACAGCGAGATTTTGCCCGACCAATTGTCTCCCCCGGGCATGGTGATACCATGATAGGGTGCCGTGTATACTTCACATGGACACCACGAGGTGTTGAAGTAATCCTCGGTGCCGGTCCCGTGCAGTGACGGGGGGAACGGTTCGCCGTCAATAAAGATCATGTCGTCGCCTTCGCCGTACCAGTTCCAAGCGTCGGTGAGACGCAAGTTGTGGATATTCAGGTTGCATCCCACGTAGTGTCCCTGACCCTCGGCCTCCAAAATCACATAGTTGCCTTCGCCAGTGGTGTTCTCGCCACCGAACTCAAATTCCTCGTTGGTCATCCCCTCGTCGGAGATGCCATCGCATGGGTTCTGCCGACGCCACTGCGCGTGGAAGCGCCCCATCCCTTCCAGCGGCTGCTTGTAGGCGTGATAGTCGATGTAATAATAAAACAGGACCTCTTCGCTGGAACACTCGCTGGTTACCACCATCCTCGCCCCACTCGCAAACGGCATAGGGAAGAAGCAATTGAAACCTTTGCCATCTTGCGGGCTCATCTGCAACGGGAGCGATGCAAAGTTGCGCGTTTGGGCGTGACCAATACCGAAGAAGTCGCCTAGCGGCACCTCTACGCTGGCGTGCTCCTCGCCGTCCCACCACATGCGCAGGATGATCTTACGCAGATAGTTGGGCTCCTCGCAAGCAATCGTCACCCAGATGTGCTTAATACAGCCGCACCCAGATATATCCGCCAGTTCCGCGGTGTCGCTAGGCGGGATGTGCAGCCGGTCGTCGTTGCCGCCGGTGCGATCCCAGCTCGAGACACGTTTAGAAGTGTAGGTACGCAGAAGAGGCAGCCCGGCTAGGGGACTTTCGCCTGCCCCGTTGAAAGAAATGGAATTGGGAGTCATAGATAGTCCTTTCTACTAATCCGATGGAGAGAGCTCGCAACGAGCTCTCTCTTTCTCTTTAAGAGTTAGTTCCTTACCAAACTGATATTGTTGACCCCGCCGTCAGCCGCGTAGGTGTCAAACCAGTTCAGATCGCAGTCACCGGCCGGTATGTAGATGTTGAAGCCTTGCTCGCTGGCGTTCAAGGTGAAAGTGTTGCCCGCTTCCCAGTGGCAAAGGTATCCGAGCCGCCACCGCGATGGTTCTCGACTTCCACCCGCCACAGTTTAGGGACGGTAGCTGCTGCTGGCCACATTCAATGTGACATGCATCAGCCACACATTATACGGCGTCCAGTATGATAAGACAAAGTACACGTCTCGCCCGCTGCTGTACCATGGGTGGAAGAAGAGAGCATACACGTCGTCGTCGTCCGAGTCAGTATCACCGATAATGAAGATTTCGTCGCTCCACGGACCCGTGAGGTTGAGCGCCGTGCGCATGACGATCCGGTTCGTATGTTCGTTGCGATAGACCATGAGCCACTCGCCCACGTAATCGTTCCAGGTGACCGATAACTCGCCCACAGGGGCCGGCACCACGCACGTGGCCGCGCCCATGTCGTTGGTTACCCAAGAGCCGCTGTTCCAGAACTGCCAATCATAAAGGGTGAGGATCTTGTTCTCCAGCACACGTCCCAACTTGGCACACTCAAAGCGGCCGCCGGGGATACCAAAGGCGTATATGTAGCCGCCATTCTTCACCAGCGCCACCTGACCGAAGGCATTGTTGCCCTGCCATTGCGACCCTGCTGGTTTGTTCCAGTTCCAACCACCGTCCTCGGAGTACGCCCAGCCGGAGTTAGCCAAGGTCCACTCGCCGGGCACGCCCCAGTAGTTGACGGACATGTAGTGCAGATACATGCGATCACCGACCGAGACTCCGTTGGTGCCGATGGTGGTGATAACGCCGGAATCGTCGAGGAGTAACTCCTTGGCATGGTTGGCGCTGTCGGTGATCCAGCCGCCAAAGCTGAGCCCGTCGCCGGGCGTTGTGTCGGTAGTCCAAGCCATGGTGGTGCTGCGCCAATCGTTGCCCTGGTCACGACCGATGCCATAGCCGGCAAAGGTGTCACCAAAGGACAGAAAGACGATGCCCTTGTGATCGAACATGCTACCCAGATCAGTTCCCCAAATGCTGGCCGTGGCATTGGTGTTATTGATGGACGGATCGCCGGTGAGCTGAGCAACCCGATACACGTTACTCACCGATGCTAACCCGACCCTAGGCGGTCGATCCAGGGGAGCTCTATTGGAATTTTCCCCCAGCAGGGCAATGAGCGTCAGGACTATCAGCAGAGCTGCAGCGACGCCCAGCAAAGCTAGGGTTTTCTTCAAATACCCCACAAGAGGACCTCCTTTTCTTCAACAATTGACCCAAAAGCATTTCGCTCTTCAACAGTCGAGGGGGACACGAGATTTGAGAGACCAGAAGTGAAACGTTGATTGAGTATCGAGTTGAAGGTTGAATCCATAGCATCACCTCCATTCGCTACAAATTTGTCAAAGGCGGTGGCGCAACACACGTTATCCCTTCAACCCCGACATCTTCACGCTGCGCACGATGAAACGCTGCAAGCTGAAAAAGAGTATCAGCGTGGGTAAGATAGCCACCGTAGAAGCCGCCATGATCAGGTTCCAGGCGCTCCCTTGCTCGCCGGCAAAGGACTGGATACCAACCTGAACGACCCGCATCTTCTGACTACTGGTAGCAATCAGGGGCCAGAGAAAAGCGTCCCAGTTAGCCAGAAAGAAGAACACAGCCAAGGCTGCCAAAATAGGGCGCGCCAGCGGCAGGGCGATGTGGAAGAAAACCCCGATCCGCGAAGCACCATCAATGCGAGCAGCGTCCTCTAATTCACGCGGCACACCGAGGAAGAACTGGCGCAACCAGAAGATCCCGAAAGCATGGGGGATGGCCGGCACGATGAGCGCCCAGTAGGTATCAATCCAGCCCAGTGCCTTCACCAGCAGCACCAGCGGGATCATGATGGTATAGAAGGGGATCATCAACGTGCTGAGGATGCCGATGAAGATAACCTTGCGTCCGGGAAATCTCAACCGAGCCAGGGCATAGCCAGCCATGGCGTGCAGGAGGAGAGCCACCAGTGTGACCGTGGTCGATACGAAGAAAGAGTTCCACATATAACGAGCGAAGGGAACGACCTGGAATACCTCAATAAAGTGCTCAAGACTCGGATTCTGCGAGATCAGTACCGGTGGGTACCGGAAAATCTCATCGACCGGCTTGAAGGCGCTGGACACCATCCAGACGAAGGGGAAGATGAAAATCAATGCAATCACGATCAACGCGAAGTAATATAGCGTGTTGCCCGCTATGTGAAGTGCACGGTTGCGCATAAACTCTCCTTAGAACCGACCTAATCAGCCTCGCCAGCGCGGAAGTAGTGAAGCTGGATCAGGGTAAGGATCAGAATGATCCCGAAGAGAACAAAGGACATGGCCGCCGCATGACCAAACCTCCAGAACCGGAAGGCTTGTTCGTAGATGTACATCAACAACGTGTAGGTGGAATAAGCCGGTCCGCCGCGGGTGAGCACGTAGATTTGGTCAAAGGCCTGCAACGAGTTGATAGTTAAGATGGCGATGACGAAGAAGCTGGTGGGTTTCAGTAGCGGCATGATGATGTATCTAAATAAAGCCCAGGGACCCGCGCTATCGATGATAGCAGCCTCAAAGTACTCCCGCGGGATGTCCTGAATCCCGGCCAGCAAGATGATCATGAAGTAGCCCGCGGACTTCCAGATGGTAACAATCAAGATCGAGAACATGGCTGTCTGCACGGAACCGAGCCATTGTGATTTAGGGAGACCAAAGGTCTGGAGGACAAAGTTGAGGAAGCCGTAGGAAGGTGCAAACATGAAGCGCCAAACGATAGAAGCCACGACTAACGAGATAGCTACCGGCATAAAGTAGCTGGTCCGGAAGAAAGTGCTGCCCCACGCCTTCCTGTTCAAAAGTAACGCCAGGGTCAGGCTCAACACGTAGGCCGTAGGGACAAAGCCCAAGGTATATTTGACCGTACGCAGCAGAGAGTCGACGAAGCGCTGATCGCGCAAGAGGACCGCATAGTTCTTAACACCTATGAATTCGGCGGTGGTAAAACCGTCCCACTTGTTTAGACTGACGTAGAAAGCAAAGAGCATAGGCCCCACAACGAACACCAGCAAGCCCAAAACATCAGGCAAAAGAAACAAATAGCCAACAACGATCTCCTCAAGTCGATCCCGGCTCAACTTCTTATGGGTCTGAGTAGCAGCCCTGGTGTCAGCTTCGACCGCTTGCTTAAGCATCGCCATCGTCTACTCCCTAACCCAGACAAGCCGGAACCAAAAAGTGAATCATAAGCGTTCAGCTATCAGCTATCAGTTAGTAGTCAGAATTCAGTAGCCAGTAGTCAGTAAGGGGTGGAGCTCGTGCAGCGAAGCTATCTTCTGACCCTGTGGGTGCAAGTCCCACCGTTGCAATTCCCAGTTTGGCAACGTAGTTATACCCGGCAGTCGATAGGGGTGACCCAGCGACTGAAAGCCCGGAAGTAAAAGCCTTCTATAGGGAGGCGAGCAACCAGGAGGGCCGTAGCGAGAGCGAGCGTGCCCAGCCAAGCTTTAACCTACTTACGGGTGCGATATTGTTAGGTATCAAGTCCCGTCATGGTAACTACCAGGAGGCCATGTAGCTGATTCCCGGCGTCAGGAGAGATCCGGGCGTCGAAGCGGAATGACAAAGTACTCTGTAAGGAGGCGAGCAAATCCACAGTCCGTACCATAAAGGGAATCCTGCCGCATCGTAACGTTACTATCCCCGAAAGGGTATGAGGGAGCCGAGCCCCGTTGCTTTGGGCGAAGGCCACAGACAGCAGGAAGAACCTGGGACAGCACTGCTGATAATCCCTCCGGTGTATGGGGAGCGGAATGTGGTGACAGTAGGTTAAGGAACTGGGGAGATCCTCCTCAGCAGTCCTTAAAGGGACAATTTCATCATATAAGGTGAAGCCGAAGTTGATGGAAGCTGAGAGGAAGTCGGAGGAGGCCATAAGGTAGCCATAATGGTAGAGGACAGCATAACCCTACCTAGCCAAGGGCCTCTAATTCAGCCAAGTTTTCTTAGGAGGTAAGTGCGAGGGCATGTCGCAAGACCAACAACCCCCAGATAAAGTACGACAACTCCAACGGAAACTATATATGGCGGCCAAGAGGAGTGAGACCAGGAGGTTTCATGCGCTCTACGACCGGATATATCGGCTGGATGTTCTTAGGGCAGGTTGGGAGATGGTAAAGAGGAATAAGGGGGCGGCTGGAGTAGACCACAAGACGATTCAGGAGATTGAAGAAGCGGGAGTGGAAAATCTCCTGCGGAATCTCCAAAGAGAGTTAAAGCAGGGAAGCTACCAGCCCCAACCGCTAAAAGGGGTCCTTATTCCCAAGCCCGATGGTAGACAGAGAAGATTGGGCGTTCCTGTTATCAAGGATCGGATAGTTCAAACGGCAACCAAGCTCCTCCTGGAGGCTATATTCGAAGCTGATTTCTGTCAATGCTCCTATGGCTATAGGCCCAAGAGGAAAGCACAGACAGTGATCGAAAAGATACGCCAGGACATCAATAGGGGCAGCAATTGGGTGCTAGAGGTGGACATTCAGAGTTTCTTTGATAACGTGGATCATGAAATTCTCCTAAACCTCATTTCCCGTAGAGTGAGTGACCGTCGAGTGACCAAGCTGATAAGGAAGTGGCTAAAGGCAGGAGTGATGCAGGAAGGTCACTATGAGCCAAGTGAGGTAGGAACCCCCCAAGGGTCACCCATTTCCCCCTTGCTCAGCAATATCTATCTTCATTACCTGGATCGGATCTGGATCCAGAGGTGCCAGAGCATTGGAGCTCTATATAGATGGGCCGATGACATGGTAGTTCTGTGTCGGAAGAGCCAGGAGGCCAGAGAAGCAAAGAGAAGGATAGAGCTGGTGTTAAAGCGACTGCGACTCACCTTACATCCAGAAAAGACCGAGATAATCAGTCTGTGGGATGGTAAGGGAGGATTTGACTTTCTCGGATTCCACTTCAGGAAAGTGCGGTTCCGAAAAGACCATAGGCTCTTCTTTGTTTATCGCTGGCCTAGCCAGAAGGCGCTGAAGAGGATCAGGGAGCAAATCAGGGAGATTACCACCAAGCGATTCAATTTAAGTAAGAAGGTGGACAAGGTGATCAAAGAGCTTAATCCAGTGCTTAGAGGATGGGGGCAGTATTTCCGGATAGGAAACTCATCCAAGCAGTTCGGGCAGATTGACCAGTATGTAAGAAGGCGCCTAGTCCTGTACTGCAATCGTAAGGCTGGAGGAAGAGGATGGGGGAAGCACTATACCCTAGATTGGTTCAGAAAGATAGGTCTTTACGAACTAACGGGAACTATAGCACATTCAGCATAACGTAGAGCACTCGAATGCCGGATAAAGAAGGCTGTCTGGAAGCCGTGTGAAGGAGAGTGCGCCGTGGAGGACTCATGGCTTGTAGGTGAAAGTCCTACTCCAGGAATTGC
>NZ_BLRZ01000067.1 GCF_013281975.1 Candidatus Hakubella thermalkaliphila
CTGATTGGCGAGCGCCTCTGAAGAGGTGTTTTTTAAAATAAGTGCGGAAGTCGGGAAAACGGCCCAGGAATCTATAGGTCTTAGGCCAGCTTTTGCAGATCCTTCCGGCCTATTCTCCCTTTGTGGAGAGCGGTGGCTACCAGGGCAGCCTTTATCCCGATACCCTCAAGTCCGTGGAGGTCATTCACATCTCGTACCCCTCCTCCGGCAATAAGTTCTATGGCTGGCGAGGCAACCATCAGCTTCAGAAATCCCAGATCCGGTCCCGCCTCACTGCCCACAGTCCGCAGTTCCAACACGATGAGCTCCCTGAGACCCAGAGCCCTTGCCCTCATGATTAGTTCCTCGGGGCTGAGCTCCCGGATCTCCCTCGCCGGCGAGAGGATCTTACCTTCCATCAGGTCCAGGCTAAAAACCACCTGGTTTGGACCCAGACTGCTTGCTATCTCCTCAAGAAGACTCCAACTCTGGAGAGTCTCGGAGCCAATGATTACTTTGCTGGCTCCCAGGGCCAGGACTCGGCGGGCTGAATCCAGGCTGGTAGTGCCAGCATCTACCATGAGTTGAACCCCAGACCGGCCAGCGGGCCCGACTTGTTGAGCCAGGGCGGCTATCACTTCATAGTTATGGCCCTTTCCCTGGATAGCATCCAGGTCGGCTACATAGAGTCCCTCGAGCCCAAGCTTTTCTCGAAAAGCCTGGGCCAGTCGGAGTGGGTCGGCCCCCTCAACAAGACAGCTTGATACAGGGCGATACTCCTCTCTTCTACCTGCCACTGCCCAGACCGCCAGTCCCTTCCTGATATCGATGACCGGAATCACACGCATATTTTCCCCCTACGTAATTGTCCCAATATCTGTGGACACTTCTATGTTCTTTTTAGATTGCCCAGCCCCCGTCCACTGTGTTAGATTGCACAATGACAGTCGGGGCCCCTCCACCCTTGCCCCCTCGTAAGTACTTGGCCCGTAGGCATCCAGGATCGCTCCGAACTCAAGTATAATGAATAACTAGTGGAAGTTTCCAGTGCAGCAAGCATTGGGTCAAAAGGTACCGGGAAACCAAAAGATAGCAGGAAAGGATAGCTCCACAGGGATGACATGAAGATATTCATCCATGAATTTATCGGCGGGGAAGGCCTGGTTGATGAAGAGGCTCCCTCATCCCTTTTAGCCGAGGGCTATGCTATGCTGCGCGCCATCGTAGCCGACTTCGCCCGGCTAGGGGAACACCACATTATTGTCTCCCAAGATTTCCGCTTGGACTTTGGTGCACTCCCGGCCCATGAGACAGTCCTGGTGCCGCAGGGAGGTTTCGACTATGTCTTCTCTTCTCTAGTGGAGGAGAACGACGCTGTCTTTCTAATAGCTCCGGAGACAGATGGAGTCCTGGCCCGTCTGACGGAACAGGTGGAGAAAAGCGGGAAGATTCTTCTGGGTCCCTCCTCCCAGGCAGTGCAAGTAGCCGCTGACAAAATGGCTACCTACCTGCTACTCCACCAGGCTGACCTGCCTACCCCTGAGACGGTGATAGTGGATCCTACTAACCTCTGGAAAGACGGGGTACGAGATTTGGGGTTTCCCCTGATCATGAAGCCGGTGGACGGAGTGGGCTGTGAAGGAATATTTCTGGCCAGCCAGCAGGAGGAGATAGAGGCTATTCTGAAGAAAATCAGGGACAGTGAACATGGACCCGGCCACCCTCTTCGGAGATATATCCTGCAGAGGTACATAGAGGGAGAACATGCCAGCGTCTCTCTCCTTTGTGATGGGAGAGAGGTACTCCCTCTCAGCCTGAACCACCAGGAGATGAAGATTGGACTTCAGCTCCAATACCTGGGTGGGACTGTTCCTCTGGAGCATCCTTTGGCAGAACGGGCTTTTGGCCATGCCCGCCGGGCTTGCTCTCTAATTCCCGGCCTGCGGGGCTATGTGGGCATGGACTTTGTGCTTACCGATAAAGAGGCTTTCCTGGTGGAGATAAATCCTCGACTTACCACTTCCTATCTGGCCCTGCGCAGGTTGACGAATCTGAACCTGGCCGGGGCCATTTTGGGGGCCGTATGTCTGGGAAGGTTGCCCCAGAAGATTAACCTTAGGGGTTCGGCAAGTTTTTCCGTGAAAGACCTTTTAGCTGAGGTGCTGGCTCACGGCCAGAGGAAGGAGCAGGATAGAAATGACGGAAGAGATAGAGGAAGATAACCAGGATCGCAGAGTAGGGAGAAGGTATGAAAGTAATCATCGGCTGGGACATCGGCGGAGTCAATACCAAGGTCGCCTTTCTGGGGTTGAGAAAGGGAAAGATAGAGGAGGCAACTATCTCCAGTGAATATTTTGAGATCTGGCGGGATAAACAGGGATTGAGCTCCCTGCTACGTCGGATGGCCCTCTCCCGAATCCAGGGAGACCGTCCCTCGGCCATGGCCGTAACCATGACGGCAGAACTTTCCGATATTTTCTGTACTAAGAGAGAAGGGGTAGCTTTCATCCTGGACTCTTTAGAGGAGGCTTTTCCGGAAATTCCTCTCTATGTTTTTAGTGTCGATGGCTCTTTTGTCAGCTCCCTGGAAGCCAAAGAAGATCCTCTGCGGGTAGCAGCAGCCAACTGGATGGCCACTGCCCTACTCCTGGCCAGCCGGTACAGGAGTGGTCTTCTCATGGATGTGGGCAGCACCACTACCGATATCATCCCTATCCTGGAAGGGCAAGTCCTGGCCCGAGGGAAGAATGACCTGGAGAGGTTGATCGCCGGTGAATTAGCCTATAGCGGTGTCCTGCGGACACCCGTAAGTGCCCTGGTCTCTAAAGTACCCGTGGGTGGCAGAATGTGCCGGGTTTCCTCGGAGTACTTCGCCATCAGTGGCGATGTCTATATCATCTTAGGTCTGATCTCCGAATCCGATTATGTCTGTCCTACTCCTGACGGGAGGGGGAAGGATCCGGGATCGGCCCGGGAGCGCCTGGCCCGGGTAGTCTGTGCCGATGCGGAGATGCTGGGTCCGGAGTCCATTGATCAGATGGCTATCTATATAATGGAGCGGCAGGTCCAACAGATTACTGAAGCCCTTTCCCAGGTCCTCTCAGCCCTGGAAGAGAGCTACATCTCCTTAAAGGGAAGCCACCAGGATCTGCCGGCTATCGCCACTGGCCTGGGAAGTTTTCTGGCCCGCCGCTCGGTCGAGAGGTTGGGTTTAAAGGTTATTGATCTGGAGAAGGAGTGGGGCCGGGATTGCCGCCTGGCCACACCCGCCTTTGCGGTGGCTCATCTGCTAAAGGATAGGATCAGGTAGGCGATTTTGATTGTGCCTGGAAGATGGTAAATGATACTCTGGGTCTATTACGCAGTTTTTCATAAGGGTAACATCACCCGCAAATGGTGAAAATATCAAGTATTCTCTAAACAAAGCCACGAAGTCCAGCTGCTTTGTTCCCGCTGGCAGGATATGTCCATCACATGAATCCCTTTAAGGGCTCGTCACAGACAGGATCAACAATGAAGCTATCAGTCAGAGCGGTACTCAAGATAGGAGGGAGCCTCTGTTCCAGTAAGATACTGGAAAAGCTCTGCCAAAAAATCTCCACTCTCGCTCCTATTCACCAGCTCCTGATCATCCCCGGAGGAGGCCCTTTTGCCGATGTGGTAAGGGAAAACTATCTGAAGTTTAGCCTGGCAGAGGAGGTGGCTCACTGGATGGCCATCCTGGGTATGGACCAGTACGGCTATCTCCTCCATGACCTGACCCCAGGAAGCGTCCCGGTGAGAAGCCTCCGAGAGGCGGCAGAGGCTCTGGTGGCGGGAAAACTACCCATACTCTTACCTTTCCAGCTTCTTTCCCTTCTCAACCCCCTGGAGCACTCCTGGCGGGTGACTTCGGATTCCCTTGCTCTCTATCTGGCTACTCAGGTAGAGGCGGAGATGTTCGTTTTGCTGAAAGATGTAGATGGGGTCTATACCTCCGATCCCAAAAAAGAAAAGGGGGCCAAATTTCTGGACCGGGTGGAAGGGGAGAAGCTCAGCTCTTACGCCTGTTTAGATGAGTATTTTGCCACTCTTTGGCAAGAAAGGATAAAGAAAGGGAAAAAGATAGCCTGTTGGCTCATCAGTGGACTCCATCCCCAACGGATCGAAGAGCTTCTCCTAAGGGGAAGCACTCTGGGGACCGAGATTCTGTAACCTATGTCCTGCTGAAAGCGAGTTTGGCTTTGCCCACTATAGCACAAGCACCTTCTCTTGCCAGATGGTCGTAAGGTCAGCGCCTTCTGGGCACGCAGGAGCTTAGAGACAAGATCTTCTCTCTGGCCACCCTGGCTTCTCTTCTGTCTCCTATACAGGCCGCACCGCGCACCCCGGCTATATCAGCTCCCAGTTCCCAGACCAAAGAGAGATCCTCAGCCTTTAAGGAGCCCGCCAGAGCACACAGGAAGCCCTGGTCATGAACCTCTCTGACAAATTTTCGCAGAGTATCGAGGTCCAGAAAGTCGAAGAGAGAGCTACCATCTTTTACTGCTGTGTCCAACATGCAGCCATCAGCACCGGCAGCCAGGGCCACCTGGGGAAGGAGCAAAGGGTCTAGAGATCCCACTCTCCTGGCATCAGCATAGGCCACCGCGATAACCCTGGTTCGAGAATTGGCCTCTCGGACAGTCTCGGTTATTCGCTGCATGAGATAGATAGCTTCACCAGCATTTTGAGGACCCATGAGGCCTATCTTAATGTAGTCCACTCCGTAGCTGGCTGCTCCGAGAGCGGCCAGAGATGCGGTTCCTGGCAGATTGGGCATGTCTCCTATGGCGGCACTCACCTCAAAGCCGAAGGACAGCTCCACTACTCTTCGAATAACTTTGGGAAAGTTAGCCCCCAGGGAGCCCTCCAGGGGATTCTTAACATCGATGATATCAGCTCCTCCGGCCAGGGCCTCCCGGGCCTCTTCTTCATTTACCACACTAACCAGCAGCTTCATGTCTTGAAAACGTATACTCCTTTGTACTCCTCGTTCCCTTTGCTATCCATTTGTCTACCTATCTCCGTTATGGCCAGGAAAAGCAACTCTCAAAGAGTTTTCAGAACATGATCCACGATGGCCCCGGCAATGTCCACCTCGGTGGTCTTCTGCAGACCTTCCCAACCGGGAATGGAGTTAACCTCCACCACGTAGGAGCGCCCATCCAGCGAGCGAAGGATATCCACACCCAGGTAGTCAGCTCTGAAAACCTGGGCAGCTCTCACGGCCAACTCCTCCGTCTCCTCCTCCAGAACCAGGGCCTCGCCCCGGCCCCCCCTGGTCAGATTGGTCTTCCAGTTCCTCCCCCGACGCAGCATGGCGGCTACTACCTGACCACCCACCACGAAGGCACGGATGTCCTGGTTAGCATGGGGAATGTACTCTTGAAGGTAATAGAGATAACGGCCCAGCTCCAGGGCCCGAAAGGTACGATAAGCTATATCCTCGTCGGAGACCCAGACCATGCCCCGACCGTTAGCACCAAAAAGGGGCTTAACGATGAGATCACCCATCTCCTGAAAGGCAGCCATAGCCTCCTCAAAGCGTTCAGTAACTACGGTCCTTGTGGTGGGAATGCCCTGGCTCTCCAGGATGGCCGAAGTGTAGTACTTGTCCACCGTTTTTTCAATAGTAGAGGGGGAATTAACAATGCGAATGCCCATATCTTCCAGATGGTGAAGGACGTCCATTCGGAAGATGATCTGCTCCAGGGAGCCCCAGGGGATTATCCTGACCAAAAGACCCCTATAATCATCCAGGCCTATCCCGTGGCACTTTACGACAGGCTTTCCTCCTATGTGGGCCACAAAGCGGGTGATGGGAAAGGAGTGGGCCTCGACACCCCGCTGGCCCAGCGCGTTCAGAAGAGACTGAACGTGCCAACTGACCTTGCAAGCCAGAATACCTACCTTCAAAAAGCTCACCCCCCTCTCCGAGCATCTATTCTGAAAAGACCTGGTCTCTCTTGGTTGACCAAACAGCCCTAACTTCATAGTCTGACCTTCAAGCGACCTGGCCCGCCCACACCAATATCTCTCCTTTGCCCAGCTCCAACGTGTCTCCGTTGTACCTTTTATAAAACCCACCCAGATATTCCTGGGGAATGTTCAGGTCCTCTTCTCGCAGGTGGTGCAGGTAGATCCGGAGGAAAGAGAGTTGGCATAGACAGTTGTAATGAAAAGTAGGCAAAAGATCTGGTTCCTGGAAAGCCACAATGGTGCCCCGCTTCATACCAGCCCCTGGCCGCAGGCCCACAGGACCGAGAACGACGATGGTACCAGCTATGAGGAAAGCTCCTACAAAGTCCCCTGCCCGGCCTCCTATGACGATGAGGCCCCGGCGCATAAGCTCGCCCACCTCGCTTCCCCCATCTCCCTCCACAATGATCTCTCCTCCCCGCATACCCCGGGAGGAGCCCCGGTAGGCCGCTCCCACCAGGTGGCCGGCATTGCCCTTGACCCGGATGCTACCCCCCTCCATCTCTGCTCCTAGCCAGTCCGAGACATTTCCTTCTACCAGAATCCGGCCCCCTTTCATCAAAGCTCCCAGGTGCATGCCCACATCCCCCTGGATGTGGATATTTCCCCGGCTCATGCCCTGGCCTATCTTTTTAAAGTTGGGTATCTCTCCCTCAATGACAATGTTATCCGACCTCTCTCCCTGGACCTGGAAAAAATCTCCCAGTCGTCTGCCCTTGTTACCGTAATAGAGGGCGAGCTCTTCGATCTCCTGCTGACTTTTGGTAAGGAAGAGGTCAGGGCAGATAGCTTCAGCCTCGACCGGGATATTTGATCTCTCTTTCAGTCGAAGGATAACTTTATCCAAGAGTGCCTCCCAGGATGTCCCGCAGGTAAAAGTGGTACTGTCCCAGAGCTCCCCCGTAGTTTCCAGCTGAGATACGTACGATGCCGGGGAGACAGGCGGCCCGGATCCCCACTCTCATAGCCTCTCCTACCTCTGTCTTCTCCAGCCCGTCGATGACAATCTCCAGAACACAATTGACTGCCTCGGACAACTGAGAATCTACCAGACTTCTAATAGTAGGGCAGTAGGGAGTGTTGGAGGAGGCGCGGAGGAACTTATACTTGGAGGAGACTTTACTTCCGCTCCTTACGATGCCGCCGGGGAAGGGCGTGATCACCCCTCGGACTTTCCCTATCTCGGCCACAGCTCTTTCGGTTGCTCTTAAGGTGGACTCTAGATCCTGGCCCAGGATGAGAAAGTTTCCCCCGCCCACGGCTTCCTGAACTCCAAAGCTCTCCTCTATCAAAAACTCACCCTCCATGACTGGAATGCGCCAGAAACGGCGGCCCCCCAGGAGCTTGGAGATCTGGTAGCCATCTCCGAAGTAACGAAGCTTTCCTCCCACAAGAACGGTCTCGCTGCTCTCAAGAAAGTTATAACAGGCTGAAGTGGGAGAGGTCATCACACATTGGCCGATGCGTTTGATAAGTTGGTCTGCCAGGGACTTTTTAGACATGGCAAACAGAAGGACGCTGGTCCCCGGCCTTCCGTCGGGGGTCTCCTCAGGTTCCACCTCCCTCTCCAGGCCAGCCTCACAGCCGCATCCAATGACCGAGGTAGCAAAACCAGTCATGGTGGTGGCCGCCTGCAGAGCCCACTGGCGGCTACATGCGGTGATCAGAATGCGGCTCCCCACCATACGGAAAGCCTCAGCAAAGGTATCTTCGATCTCTACACCATTTACCTGCATGGGATCACCTCATAACGGGGCAGGTAGTCCAGCTCTACAGGATAGTTCTCCAAAGAGATGCTATAAAAGCGGTCAAATTCCTTTCCAATTTCCTCCGCAATGCTCTCCTCCCAGGCCGTCTCCACCAACAAGCTCCTTCCCATATAATCTGTAACAATCTGGCCGTCCTTGACCACCAGAAGCCCATCCTTAAAGACATAGCGGGGGTTGGAGAACATCCACTCTGCGTCCACCTCCTTTGGATAGATAGCAATATCGGCGTCCGCGCCCACGCCCAGATGGCCTTTATGGCGCAGCCCCAGCCGGCGCGCTGGCCCAGCTCGGGTGATGATGGCAATCTCATAAAGACTATACTCCCGGTCAATCTGAGACAAAAGGGTACAGGAGGCCCGCTCGTGGACCGATGCAAGCATTTCATCCCGGTATTTCTTATCCATGAGGAGCTTAATAATCTGGGGATAGAAGAAGAAGGGCCCAGCGTTGGGGTGGTCTGTGGTCAAAATAACTCGCCAGGGATCCTGAATCAAAAGGAAAAGCTCCAGACCAATAGCCCATTGGGTGGCATGAATGGGATTGTCCCGCTTAAAGAGGAAGGGAACAATCCCTGCTCCTGTCTCATACTCTACATCACTATTGGCCCATTTATTGTGGGAGAGTTGGTAAAGAGTATATTGCCAGGGTCCATCGGCAGTCATGGTAGTCACTTCTCCGAAGATGATCTGTCCCACATCAATGCTGAGGTTCTCATGTTCGTTGATGTATTCTGCCAGGACCGGGGCCTGGGAGGAGAGATTCCTCATCGACTCCCCACCATAGCTGTGGAACTGAAGATGAGTCAGATGAAGTCTGGACTGCCCTGCAACCTTCATGGTTTCCAGAGTAGTCTGGTAGTTGCCGGGCAGGCCCAGATTGTTGCAGTGAAGGTGGAGAGGATGGGGAAGGCCAAGCTCCTCGTTTACCCGAATCAGGGTGGTGATGATCTGTCGGGGAGTGACCCCGTAGCCCATCACCAGATCATCCAGGCCAGCTACGTTTTTGCCCCACTTCCAGTTCTCTATACCTCCGGGATTGACCGCTTTGATTCCATACCCTTTGCAAGCATGAAGAAGCCAGGAGACAAAATTTCTTATCTTGTCGTAATCCCCGGAGCCGATATGTCTGAGGATAAAGTTGTTGTTACCCATGAGGATCAGACAGCCTTTATCGATGAGTGGGGTATCCATGAGCTCCTCGTGAGTATGTCTGGCCTTTAGAGGGGGAACCGCGGCTTCCATGATTGTGGTGTAGCCCAGCCTGGCATAGCGGTAGGCATTAACAAAGGTAGTTCCCACGGTATAGCCCACGCCGGAGCGGGTCACCTGGCTGCGGGGGACCGGATCACGCCGATGGTCTTCTGGTCTGATCTTGCGGCCGATGTTGACCTTGGAGCCGGCAATATGGCTGTGGATGTCCACTCCTCCAGCCATTACCACCAGGCCAGAGGCATCGATGACCTCTAGATGCTTTTGATCCACATCCTCGGGCGCGACTATCTTACCATCTCGGACGTAGATATCTCTTTTCTCGCCGTTTATGCCATGGAGAGGGTCATAGACCTCTCCTCCTGATATCCTAAACATTTCTTGACTCTCCTTATAATTTCATCCAGGACCTCATGGTCGGGAGGGTAGGGTGATGAAATAAGCCTTTTTAGCCGCAGGGGGACGTCATCCATCCGGTAGGCGGTGCCCTCGGCGCTGATGCCGGAGATAGCCGTGGGAATTACTACCCTGGCAATCTGGGCCGTCTTGCTTCTCTTGGGGTCCATGACAATGGTGGGAATCTCCTCCAGCCGCTGGGCCGCCCGCCTGGGCAGGTTAGCATAGGGGTCGGAGGCAATAATCAGGGCTGCATCCACCTCTTTTCTGGCCAGAATATCCACGGTGGTAAACTCACCCGGATTATACTGAGGATAGCCCCGACTAAAATTGACGCCGAAGGGATAGCCGGTCTGCCAGGCTGACAGGGCATCGATGCCGGAGACGTTGCCGTGCCCCCTCATGGGAACAGCAGCGAACTTGCTGAACTGGTTGAGATCGCGGGTCAGAGTGAGCGCAGCCAGCACATTAAGGTGTCTACCCCTGGTCATGGTCAGACCCATGCCGAAGAGAAGAACTCCGAAGCGGGCCCCTTTCATCCTCTCGCTCAGTTCCCGCAGTTCCTCTACCGCTATGCCGCTCACCTCCTCCAGATCCACCTTTTCCCCTTCCAGGAGGGCTCGCAGGACCCACAGACATTCGAAATCTCCGTTAGGATTGATCTGAAGAAAAATGTCAGCGGTGTGAGAGCTGGCGGAAGGGCGGACATCGACAACTACCACCGTACGATCCTTTCGCCCACGCGGGGTGAGGAGTCCTTTGGCCAGGGCGGAGTATCTGCTGAAGTGACGAGGATGGGATTCAGCAGGGTTGCAGCCCCAGAAGACCAGAAGGTCAGCTCTGTTCTTGATTTCGCCCAAAGTGCAGGTAGCCACGCCCACCATCTGCATGGCTATTCCCGTAGGACCATGACAGATAGAGGAAGTACTGTCAATGTTAGCCCCCAGGAGATCAGCCAGTTCCATTGCTTTTCGTTGGGCCTCAATGGTGGTACAGCTTAGACCATAGATGAGGGGATAGTCCGCCCTGGCCAGAATGCGAGTAGCTTCCTCCACCGCCTCCTCCAACTCCACTTCCAGCCCCTCGACCAGGGGATGGCTCAGGTCCTCGGCGTGGCTGAGGAAGAAACTCTTGGAAAGGGCACATCCTCTCTTGACGCCCTTTATAACATCACCCTCGACCTCAATCTCTATATCATCACAGAGTGCTCCACAGAAGGGGCAGACCACGCTGGTTACTCTCATCAGTTTTTAGTTCCTTTCATTCACCCTACCCTCTGGCTTCGCTATCGCAAGATGTTAAAGGGATAGCTGCCTCCCCGCCAGGCAGATCCAGGAATTCTTTTTACCCTACGTAAAAAATAGACTAAATGTTTTTATGGTTCGTGGGTGATGAGACCATAGTGACCAATTAGCCCTACAGCGATACTTAAGAATCTTGGTTCAATATGTAGGGCAATTTCTTTAATTGAGCCACAACA
>NZ_BLRZ01000068.1 GCF_013281975.1 Candidatus Hakubella thermalkaliphila
GTAGGGGTTTTTTGTTTTGCCTGGCTCAATTTAGGTTAAAAGTGCGGAAGTCGGGGGATTGCACTCCCTTTTGTCGGTTCCTTTAATGGTGAAAGGAAAGGCCATTGGTGTCATTAATGTCTACAAGTCCACTCAATACGAGTTTACCGAAGAGGAAGTACATCTCCTCTCTAGTCTGGCTGATCAATCAGCCATTGCCATCGAAAATGCCAGGCTCTACGAAAAAATGGTAACTTTACAGGAAGAGATTCGGCGAGTGGAGAAACTGGGGGTACTGGGAGAACTGGCCATGGAAATGGCCCATGAGATCAGGAATCCTCTGACCATCATTAAGATGCTTCTTTACGCTCTTCCGGTTGATGACAGGAAGGATCTCACCGTCATTGAAGGGGAGATTGATAGAATAAACAAGATAGTGAGCCAATTTCTAAATTATGCTCGTTCCGAAGGACCCCAATGGCGAGACGTGGATATAAATCAGACTCTGGATAACACTTTGCTGCTGGTCAGCCACCGTCTTAATCGACAAAAGATCCATCTGGAGAAAGAGGCAGATCCTGATCTACCTTTCCTTAAAGGAGATCCAGATAAGATAGGACAGGTCTTTTTGAATCTGGTGATCAACGCAGTAGAGGCTATGCCCGAGGGTGGAACACTCAATATTTGCACCAGGAACACAGGGCAGCATATTCTTGTCGAGATAGCGGACACCGGTCAGGGGATTTCCCAGGAGATGAAAGAGAAGATATTTCTTCCCTTTGTGACCACCAAGAAGGGCGGTCTGGGGTTGGGTTTACCCATAGTTCGCCGAATAGTAGAAGAACACAAAGGAGAGATTTCCGTGGATGGCCAGGAAGGGCATGGCACGACCTTCAGGGTGTGGTTTCCTCTAGAGAGAGGGATATAAGATGAAGATACTGGTTGCAGATGATGAACCGAATATCCATTACTCCTTCAAAAGAATACTTTCACCCGACCACGAGATCATCTCAGCCAGCTCTGGGCAGGAGGCCCTGCTGAAGACAGAAAGCCACAGGCCAGATCTGGTCATAATGGATATAAGGATGCCTGGCACCAATGGACTGGTTACTCTGAAGAAGATCAAGGAGATAGATGCCCGGCTGCCCGTAATCATAGTGACTGCCTACGGAACTATGCAGACAGCCATTGAGGCCATGGGGCTTGGTGCCTATGAATACATGCTCAAGCCTTTTGATGTAGGGCAAATGCGTAAAATTATTGACAAAGCTCTGGCTGCGGGCCAGTTGATGAAGAAAACAGTTTCTTATCCTCCTCTGGCTGGAACAGCGAAAGAGGAAGACCTGATTGTGGGTAGCTCAGCCCAGATGCAAGAGATTTACAAGATGATCGGCCAGGTAGCTGGAAAGGATGTTACGGTATTGTTACGGGGAGAGAGTGGCACCGGAAAGGAACTGGTAGCCCGGGCCATCTACCAGCACAGCAAAAGGTCTGATCAACCTTTTGTGGTGGTCAACTGTGCGGCTATACCGGAGACCCTCCTGGAGTCCGAGCTCTTTGGTTATGAGAAGGGAGCTTTTACCGGGGCGGAGGAAAGGAGAATTGGTAAATTTGAGCAGAGCAATGGCGGAACCATGTTTCTGGATGAGATAGGGGATATGTCTTTGTCTACCCAGACCAAGATATTGCGGGTCATCCAGGATGGGGAATTTACCAGACTGGGAGGAAAAGAACCTGTCAGGGTAGATGTGAGGCTGATTGCAGCTACTAATAAGAATCTGGAGGTAGCTATCCAGGAGGGCAAGTTTCGGGAGGACCTTTATTACCGGCTAAACGTGATTTCCATTTATCTGCCACCTTTAAGGGAGCGGAAGGAAGATATTCCCGCTTTGGTTAGATAACAAATGCGTGGGCTGCTGGATGTGCATCATGGTCTGCCCCTTTGGGGTGATAAAGAGGGACGTGGAAGGCAGGAAGGTCGCTTCAAAGTGCGACCTGTGTCTGGGAGAGGAGATTCCCGTCTGTGTGGCTCACTGCCCCAACGAAGCTCTCCTTTTCGAGGAAAGGGAAAATTTGGAACAGGCCTATGAAAAAGTGGGCTAGAGGAGCAAGGTAATTTGATGTCATTCGGGGACCGCACCCTCGAACTATGAAAATGGGGAAGCTATAAATAAGATGAAATACCTTATCATTGGCAATTCAGCAGCAGCAGCGGTGGGAGCAATAGAGGCGATCCGCAGCCAGGATAGAACAAATCCCATAACGGTCATTTCCGATGAGCCCTATCTTGCCTATTCCCGACCTTTGATCTCCTATCTGCTGGCTGGTCAGGTCAGCCAGGAGAACATGTTCTACCGGGAAAAGGATTTCTATGAAAACAACCGGGTAGAGGCGAGGTTGGGAGAAAAGGCTATCTCCGTGGATCCTGAAAGTAAAAGCATTACGCTAGAGACAGGAGAAAAACTCTTTTTTGACAAACTGCTCCTTGCCACTGGCGGTACCCCCATTTTTCCCGAAGTAGAGGGAAGAGATTTAGAGGGCGTATTTACCTTTACCAGATGGGATGATGTACAGAAGATTATGGAGTTTATGGCTCGAAATCGGATCGAGAAGGCTGTAGTGGTCGGAGGCGGGTTGATCGGGCTGAAGGCTACCGAGGCTCTGGTGGAGAGGGGTATAAAAGTGACTGTGGTGGAGCTCGCCGACAGGATCCTGAGCATAACCTTTGATCACAAGGCCGCCGCTATGGTAGAGGGATACCTGAAAGAAAGAGGAGTAAACATAATTACCGACAACACAGTGAGCTTGATCAAAGGAGATAATTCCAAAGTCGAAAAAGTCATATTGAAAGACCAAAGAGAAGTTCCATGTCAGTTGCTCATATTTGCCATAGGAGTCCAGCCCAACGTAGATTTAGTTAGAGGTACATCCATCCGGGTCAATAGAGGTATTGTGGTCAATAAGTATCTGGAGACCAGTGTCCCGGATATCTATGCCGCAGGCGATGTAGCCGAGGCTTTTGACCTGGTTATGGGCATTGATCGCCCCATCCCCATCTGGCCCAGCGCCTATATTCAGGGCACTGTGGCTGGTTACAACATGGCCGGCCTGCCCCGGGAGTACGGAGGGTGGTTCGCCATGAACTCGGTGGATATCTGCGGCCTTCCCACCATTTCCGTAGGTCTGACTGTCCCTCCCGAAGACGGTTATGAAATATTGGAAGATCATCATCCTCAGAAACTCACTTACAGGAAGATCGTGTTAAAAGATGAGCTGGTAGTGGGAGCTATTTTTATTGGCAAAATCGACCGGGCGGGGATAATAACCGGCCTTATTAAAGATAGGGTCAAGGTAAGTGGCTTCAAACAACATCTTTTGCGCGAGGATTTTGGCCTGGTCTGGCTGCCCAAAGAGTACAGAAAGCACATGGTCTCTGGCGTAGGAGTGGAAGTATGAGGATAGATGCCAGAGGTCTTCACTACCAAGAGCTCAACCAGCGAGTCCGCCGGGCTGTGGAGTCAGGAGAAAAAGAGATTGTTCTTGATAATGTTAACGGTCAGCGCTATATCGGTGCTGGACTCCGAGTGCAAGCCAATATCATTATTAACGGAGTGCCCGGAAACGATCTGGCCTCTTTTATGGATGGACCGCACATAGTGGTCAACGGGAACGGCCAGGACTTAATAGGCAATACCATGAACAGCGGCAAGGTAGTGGTCCACGGCGATGCGGGAGACGTGATAGGCCATTCCATGAGGGGTGGCAAAATCTTCATAAGGGGCAACGTGGGCTATCGGGTCGGCATCCATATGAAATCTTACCAGGACCTATTTCCGGTAATTGTGGCCGGGGGAACAGCCAGAGATTTTTTGGGAGAGTACATGGCCGGAGGGGTCCTGGTTCTCCTGGGTCTGAATAGAGAGAAAAGTCCTCTTGCCGAAAACATCGTGGGAAACTATGTAGGCACCGGTATGCATGGTGGTACTATCTACATTCGGGGCCAACTGGAAGACTATCAACTGGGAAAAGAAGTAGGCCGCCAGAAACTGGCCCAAGAAGACTGGGAGGAGCTGGAAGCCTACCTGAAGGAGTTCTGCAAAGAGTTTTCCCTGGATCTGGAAGAGATATTACAACAAGAATTCACCAAACTTATCCCCTACAGCCATAGACCTTATGGCAAGATATATGCCTACTGATCAACTTGTTACACCCTATTTATCTGATATAAAAACTGAACTTGTGCTATACTTTTTATAGATGACGCTTGAGGAGAAGAGATGGTTAAATGAGAAAAAGTTCCCTAACTGGCAGAAATTGCCTGATGGGGGCAGAATATATTGGCTTGAAGTGAAAGGGAAACATGGGTGGAGAGCAAGATACGTTAAAGAAGTGGATGCTATGGAAGAAACACTTAAGTTTTATCAGGAAATCTATGATGGTAATGGTAATTTAATAGAAATTCACGAAAAATTCCCTATGGATAAGGGTCATAGGGAAGTAGAGGATGGATAGCGATGATTTTAACAAGGAAGTTACTTGCAGATGTGCTTATAAGATACATAAACCGGGAGATAGACTTACCCAGCGTTGTTAGCTGGGCAGAGGATATGATAAGAGAAGCTAACTTTGAGAACGGGAGTTTTGAAATTATAAGAGAGATCCTTGCTCGCATAGGACTTGCGGATGTCCGTGAATTTGGTCTTACATGGGACGATTGTTATGACTACCTTCATAAACTGGGCTATGATGTGAAGGTAGAATTACTAGAAGTATAGTACGTTGCCCATACATCAGCGGGTTATCGTGTCATCTTTTAGAAAGAGATAACTTTGTCAGAATCCAAAACCCACTGAACCAGGTCTCTCATCGAGGTAATCTCAGCCCCTTCCAAGACCTCACTCTGGCTTAGTGACCGTTCGGACGCGCAGACTCCGCAGATCTTGACTTTGGCCCCTTCCTTTATAGCAGCCTTAAGAAGTTCCTCGCAATTTGGCATCCTTTCATCCAAGAGAGCCGGCATTTCAGGGGGTTTCTGGCCTTTCTTGGCCACAAAGACAGAATCTTCAAAGAGAAATAGATTTACCGAATGTCCCTCATGAAGCGCAGCCAGCACGAATCTGAAGGTGGTGTATAGCCTCTCTTTCCCGTAGGGGGGCTCTCCGACTACCACAGTAATAGTTGCCATATCGTTCTCCTTCTATGACAAGCTGTGACCACCCAATTCACATTGCTGTTATTCAATCGGGTGTATATTTTGCGCAGAACCCCAAGATATTCGTCAAGGCGCAAGGAACCACTTCCAAAAAGCAGATTCGGGTAGCCACTGCTTCAAAAACTAAGAATGCGGATTTTGGTTTGCAAATTTCTCAATTCTGATTACCTGAACATTCTCCAGATAAATAATGCCTGCATATTTTGACAGATATTTGTCACACACATTTTCCATAATCAAGCGCGCTTTTTCTTCATTGGACACAATAATTTCAATCCGTACATTCTCGCCCAATTCACTAAGACCACCTGACACAGACCGTATCCCTCGTCCGCCTTCACCGGTGATATCTTTGTAGATAGTAAACCCTTTAACTCCAAGCGATTTGAGCAAGCGGAGAATGCTGCTTTCGATTATGGTTTCAGTGATGATAACAACCTTCGTGGCATTTTCTAATTCCACAGATTTCACCCCCTAACCGTGATTCACTTTATCAGGGGAAAAGGCCTGCTGCCATGACGGCGATCTGGTAATAAAGGGGGATACCAACTGTCACATTAAAGGGAAAGGTAATTCCCAGAGCAATTCCAAAGCTAAGTGAAGGGTTAGCCTGGGGTAAGGCGGTACGCATTACAACCGGCGCTGATATATAAGAAGCTCCTGCTGCCAAGACTGAAAAAATAGTTGCACCTCCGGGACTTAAACCGATAGCCGTGGCCAGTAGTATTGCTGCAAGTGCATGTAGGGGAGGCATGAGTAGAGCGAAGGAAAAAATATGTTTATTAACTGTTTTTAATTCACGCAACCCGACAGTGGCCAGCAAGCCCATATCCAACATAAATAGCGTTATGACCCCCGGAAATAGCGTGTCAAAAAATGGCATCACACTTTTTATCCCTTGTGCTCCGTTGATAAAGCCAATGATAAATCCCCCCAGCAGTAAGACACTTGGCTTTGAGGTTATAGCTTCACGCAAGATGGCGGAGATATCAAGGCCATTTTCGTTATTATTGTTAATAGCCCTCACACCTGCCCTACCTAAGACGATAGCTGTAATCAGCGCCGCTGTGTCCGTAAAAGGATACAGGGCTGGTATAAATCTCTCAAACGGCACCTTCATCTGATCCAGGAAGACAATACACGCCGCCAGGGTGACGCTGCTGACAGCTCCATAATGACCGGCAATAGAACCGGCATTAGACGGGTCCAGGCTTAATATTTTTCTGCTCTTCTTTTTTCTTAGCTCGGCTCTTCTCTTGCCGCATCTCACCTCTTCTCAAGGGAAGATACCTCCAGGGTCCTCTCTTTTTCCATCTGGTCAATAAGAGCAAGTATTTGCTTATTTATTTGGGCTATTGTGGCTCGCTTCTTTCGCCACTGGCGATAATTGGTGGAGAGCTCTTTGGCCCTTAGCCAATGTTGCTTCTTAATGAAGATCATCCTGGTCTTGCCCCCCTGGCTTACGGAGAGATAACAAAAAGGCCCGTGTAGCTCCCCCCTGGTGCACCGACACCCTGGCTTGTTGCAGGCTTTATATTTCTGCACCAGGGAACCTTTAAGCAGAAACTTGCGGGAGAGTACCCCGGCCAGCTCCTTTTCCAGGCCCCATCTCTCCCGGCTTAAGCGGCCCATCTCCTGGCGCATCCTACTTATATCTAAGCTCATTTCAGGACTGCCTTATTTATTTTCACAGACCTGATACTAGATCAAAAAGAAGGAGTTGTCAAATCTCCTTTAAATTCTTTCCAACTCCTTCTCCAAAACCCTATTTCAGTAGGCTTTTTAAGAGAGTTATTTCTTATGGTGAAATTTCAGTATTTCTGGCTCACCGTTTGGCATTTTGCTCACTTATAGATCCAATATCGGGCTTAGTTCCCAATGCTGGCACTGGCCAAAGCTTCCTTGGGGCAGATTGTCACACACAACCCACAGCCTTTACAGCGGCCTTCATTTACAGCTACCTTTTTGACTTCCTTGCTAAATTTAAGAACATTTGGCTCGGGGCAGATAAAGATACACAGCTTGCACCCGGTGCATTTTCCATCTTCCAGCTTTACCGCAACATACATAGGCTACCGGCCTCCTTTTTTTTGATGAAATACTCTTGCACAGCCTCACTGGCTTTGTGCACAACTTCCATATTTCTGTCTACCAGCTGGGTCACTTGGGCAAATTTGCTCTTCAGCACATCGTCAAGGGCAGCAGTAGTGGCCGAAGCCAGGAATTTCCTGCCGCCGAACCGTTCCGCCAGAGACTCCCTGATAGCCTCAACAGAAACCAAGCGGGTAACACCCACTAACCCTCCCAGCATCGCAATATTGGTGGAAAGCTCAGTTTCTGCCACTTGTGTAGCAATCTGGGTGGCGGGAAGATAAAACAACCTGGCATTTAATTGCCCTAATTTGGTCAGATCCTCTTTGCTCAGGTCAAGCGGTTGCTCAGAATTGATGATGAGTATTCCCTCTGGTTGCAAGCCGTCAAAAAATGGCATGGTGTAGCACTTCCCTAAAGTAATCACATGGGGATGAAAAATCATGATAATATTCGGGTAGAGAACTTCTCCCCGCTCATCAATCTGGCTTGAAGAAATCCTCACATAGCTTTCTGCAGGAGCCAGGCGTTTTTCCGCACCAAAGAAGGGATTAACCGTACTTACTAAACCTTCCAGGGTGGTGGCGACCCCCAGAATATGGGCGGCTGTGACTACACCCTGACCACCTAAACCGGACATGCGGATACTTATTTTCCTGTTCATTACTTTTTGCCCTCCTCCAGTTTGGTTAGTAATTTCTGGGCCTCCAGGGTGATGTATTCCCTGGTCTGAAACGTCCCTTCCTTTTCCCGTTGCTTTATTTTTGCCACTGTTTCCTGGGGCTTAAACTTATAATTGGTCGGGCAGGGGCAAAACACCTGCAGATAAGTGGGGCCTATCTCCCTGGCAACCAGGATGGTCCGCCTGACCATCTTTTCTAAAGGCCTGGGCTGTGCCGGTGAGCCTACTGCCACATAAGCACAACCAACCTCCCGGGCGATTTCTGGCAAGGAGATCTTGGGAAACTTTTTCCCCTTGGGTGCCATATAGAGCACTGTCCCCTGGGGAGACATGCCGCTCTCCTGGCCTCCCGTGTTGGCGTAGGCCTCATTGTCCAGCATGATGGTGGCAATGTTCTCCCTTCTGAACCATGAATGCATCACCATGTCCAGGCCAATATCGGCGGTTGCCCCATCTCCAGCGATAGCCACTACATCTTTGGTTTTTTCGGGAAATCTAAGTTTTAAAGCTCTTTTCAAACCGGAGGCCACGGCATTCTGATTACCAAAAAGAGAATGAATGTTATGGACGCCCACCTGTGGAAAAGCTAGAGAGCTGCACCCGGTGGAGCCTACGATTATGGTATCCTCGGGATTAGGTAGGGAGGCCAGGATCAAGCGCAGGGAAAGAGCCAGTCCACAACCGGCACAAAGCGGATGTTCTTCGAGCAATTCCTTGAAAGTTCCCAAATCAGAGACACCAAGATTTTTCCCATAGGGCCCATCGTGCACCAGTTCCCGATATTCGGCTGGCATTATGTCTTCAAAGCCGGGAGAGATCTTAAACAGGTTTTTATTCATTGAGAACACCTCCTGATTTCGGCTAAAATCAAGTGGGGGGGCATAGTCATACCGCCGAATACCCTGGGTCCGCCTACCACTTTGGTATTATCCTCAACAACTGATTTTATTTCTTTGCACAGCCAGCCCACCCGGTTAAATTCCGGAACAATAACCGCCTTGGCCTTTTGAGTAAGTTTTCTGATTTCCTCTTCTGGAAAGGGGCGAATACTCTTGATCTTTACCAGGCCGGCATTTAAACCTTCCTGGCAGGCTAAGGCGATAGCTTCCCGGCTCTGGGACACCGCTGTTCCGGAAGCTATAATGAGGATCTCAGCCTCTTCATTTTCCGTCTCCACCAATCCGCCTAAATACTTATGGATGTGTTTCCGGGCTCTTTCCGCCGCCGCCAAAATTTCTTGCTGCCAGGAAGCATGGGCGGCATAACTGATAAAGTTACTCTTCATCACAAAGGGGTCCCGCATGTGCCTTACAGGGACATTCTCCATATCCATTACCGGAACAGGAGAACTATATGGATTATAGGGGGGCAGCTTTATCTCCGCCGGATCTATCTTTACCTTCTCCCTGGTATGGGTAACAAAAAAACCATCGGCAAATACCCCGACCGGTATGTGGACATCAGGTTTTTCCGCAATAACAAATGCTTTCAGCAGCATATCGTAAAGATCTTGGGCAGTTTCCGCATGAAACATCACGATTCCGGTATGCAGCATGAAGGCCATCTCAATGGTATCCGGCTGGATGGACAAGGGAGAATTTACCCCCCTGGTCATAAAAGCGCAAACAACAGGCACTCTGGCCCCGGCCCAGGCGGGAAATATCTCGAAAGCACGTAAAGTCCCCGGCCCACCAGTGGCAGTAAACACCCGGACTCCGCCCATGGAGGCGCCGGCCACTGCCGACATTACGGCAAACTCGTTTTCGCCCCGGAAATATTCCCGGACATAACCCTCCACATAGAGGTCTCCAACCAAATGCATACTTTCTGACTGGGGAGTAATGGGGTAGGAGATAGCCATGTCAACATTGGCCCTTTTAATCGCCTCTTTAAGGGCCTCACTCCCGGTGATAAACACCTCTTCTCTATCTGCCTGAAAAAAGAGGTATTCGGGTTCCACTATTTTTTGCTCAATCACTTAAACCCCTCTCTCTTTCATCTTTTTTTTAACAATCCCGGACAAACTCTTTATCTCCTGCAGTCCGACATTCCTCATGGTGATCATGGCATCCTCATGCCCCATTTCCGCGCACAGTGCAATGGTGTAACAGTCAGTGCCTCCTCTGATGATCTTAAGGGCTAAATTGGCATAGTGGCAGTGGACTCCCACAAAAGCGCAAACGTCTATCTTATTGTGCCAGATTGTTAAATTCGGATGATTAGGATTGATCTCTACAGCGGGGTTAATCATGGGGTATTTGGGGCGGTAATCGGGCATGGGGATTATCTTGGCCCCCACTGCTTCGGCTAATTCTTTTACTGCTTTGGCTTTTTCCGCTACCCCTGCTTTCCAGTCCCAGAGCAGTAACGGTCCCGGGAAGAAAACCGGATTTTTGGCTGCCAGGAGTTTCTCAGCTATTTTTCCCATAGCTTCTTCTTCTGTGACTATTTTTCCTTCTACCAGGGCCTCCCCTTTCTCAGGCAGCACCACCCCCCTGGAAGCAGCCGCCGGCGGCAGATAACCTTCCGGCCCGGGCAGAACCCAATACTTACTACTGACAGCCATTTAAAAAACCTCCTCAAAAATGATTTAGGCATTACCTTTTTAGGTACCGTTCCGATTTAGTGTGGGTATTTTTGCCCGTTCCGCACCTTGAAAAGCT
>NZ_BLRZ01000069.1 GCF_013281975.1 Candidatus Hakubella thermalkaliphila
CAGACTAAGAATTAAGAAGATAATCTTAGGGGCAGGAATTTTTTCTTTTGCTTACGGTTTGTTTATGGAGCTAGCTCAGGCGATACTACCTTACAAGGAGTTTTCCTCAGAAGACTTGTTTGCCAACACGGCTGGGGTAGGGTTGATGTTATTATATCTAGTTGCAAGGGATCACGTGAAAAGTTCTTGAGATAGAGAGGCAACTTTATGGTCTAGATTGCCAAACTATACACCGCATAGCCGGACCGGGCTTTGTCCTCCAGCCTATTATCTCTTTATGCTACGGCCTTTTCTTTTACTATTGTGAGATTGAGTAAATCGAGTGGATTTTTTGTAGTCCTTTTCCCCGCATCGAGGATTTCGACGGCTACGATGCTTCCGTCCTTTGAATAATCAATAATAACCCCATCAAGTTCTACCGAATCAACGATAGCTTCCTCAGAAATAAACTCAATGTTCAATAGGTCATGTTTTGGGTCATATTCTATTTTCATCCTTTTCCTCCCTCCAATAACGATCTATCTGAGAAGTCCGATAGGTGGTTACAACTACATACAATTCCTCCTTTTCCTCATAAATCACTCTCAGTAGATATTCTTTATCCCCTAATATATATTTTCTATGAGCAACCTTACGCCCTCCATAGCCTTCAACGACCTGTTCTGGAGAGTTTATTGTTTCTTTTATCCAATCTTCCCATATCCCCCTTTGCTCTGACTTTTTCTTAGCGATAGGGATTATTTCTATTTTCTTCATTTATTCTATAGCTACCAATTTTAAAAATCTATGAGGTTTCCCCTAATTACATCAAAAAGCTCCAGAGAAAAATCCAGGGCAGGAGCAGACATGGTGATGGCTCCGATGGAGATGATATCTACTCCAGTCTCCGCTACTTCTCTCACGTTCTCCAGCCTTATGGAGCCGGAGGCCTCCAGCAGACACCGGTCACCTGCTATCTCTACAGCTTTTCTCATCTCTTCCACAGACAGGTTATCCAGCATGATGACATCGGCCCCGGCCTCCAGCGTTTCCCGCAATTGATCCAATGTCTCCACCTCGACTTCGACCTTCATCAGGTGAGGAGAGTTGCTTCTGGCTTTCTCTACGGCCTCCCGGATGCTCCCGCAGACTTTGAGGTGGTTATCCTTGAGAAGAACTCCGTCATACAATCCGAATCGGTGATTATATCCACCGCCACAGCGAACCGCATATTTCTCTAGTTCCCGTAAGCCGGGCAGGGTCTTCCGGGTATCCACGATCCTGACCGGAAGGCCGGAAACTGCCTCCACATATTTATGAGTCAAAGTAGCAATACCCGACAAATGCTGAAGGAAATTGAGGGTTGTCCTTTCGGCGACCAGGAGAGAGCGGACCTCTCCTTTGATAGTGGCCACTACTTCGCCTCTTTCCACTCTCTGGCCATCGCTCTTCTCCCGCACGAACTCCAGGCCTGGATCCACTTCATGAAATACTGCCTCAGCAGTACCTATGCCGGCAAGGATACCTTCTCCCTTGCACAGGATCTTCCCGGTAGCCTGAATCCCTTCGCTGATCGCAGAGAGAGTGGTAACGTCTCCTCTACCACCTAGATCTTCCTTAAAGGCTGTTCTTATGACAGATCTCAAACGATGGTCAATCAAAAATGACCTTCCTCTCTAACCTATCACTCGTTGGCCGGTCATCCCCTGTCTAAGAGCGCCTTACTGGTTATCATTATGTGGCCGTCATCCACAAACGTGAAAATATTATTGTGACTCTTGAGCCCATCTGCGCAGCCTGATGCTGGAATTATTTTTAACTGAGGGAAAATGCACTATTCCGCTACATCTTCGTAGCCTATCTTCTGGTTATCCATAAGTATATGTTTCTTCCAGTTGATATCATCCCGATAAGGATAATCTCTCCTCAGATGAACTCCTCTGCTCTCACATCGCAGTTGGGCAGCTTTCACGGTCAGCCATGCCGACGTCAACATGTTGATAAATTTAACTGTCCGGGGATCTTTGCTGCAGGGAGTAGATTTTACGCTCTCCTGGATAAATGTTTCCGCCTCCTCCAGGCCCTCGCAGTCTCTCACAATACCTGCTTTCTTCATCATGGCCTGCTCAAGTTCGTTCTTTTTGCTCTCTATACCAGAGATATCCCCGGGAGATGGGGAGCTTCCTTCCGAAGATCCCTGGGGCATTTTGGGCTTGAGTCGGCTAAGAGAGTCTTTTATGGACTGCGCAATCCTCTTGGCGAACACCAGCCCTTCCAGCAGAGAATTGCTGGCCAGACGGTTTGCTCCATGGACACCGGTACAGGCAGTCTCACCACAGGCATACAGGCCTGAGACAGATGTCTCACCATCCAGGTTTGTCTTCACTCCCCCTATCAGATAGTGAGCGGCAGGAGACACCTGGATTAGTTCCGTAAAAAAATCAACACCACTTTCCTGCAGAGTAGCCACTATGGTGGGAAATCTCTCCTCCAGCACGTTCCTGGCGATATGTCTGGCATCCAGATAGATGTGGTCCGTGCCATCTCTTTCCATCACTTCTACGATCTCTCGTACCACTACATCCCGCGGGCCAAGTTCCGCCAGAGGATGTTTTCCCAACATGAACCTGTCCCCTTTTTTGTCCCGCAAAAATGCTCCTTCTCCTCTCACGGCCTCAGTGATGAGAAAGGACTCGCCTCTCTTGGTCTGAAAGACTGTGGGGTGAAACTGTACAAATTCCATGTCCGATATGATTGCCCCGGCCCGGTAAGCCATGGCAATGCCATCTCCGGTACAGACAGAAGGGTTGGAGGTGAACTGGTACATCTGGCCTACTCCTCCTGTGGCCAGAACCACAACTTTAGCCAGGTAGATTCTCAGCTCGCCCGTGGAGGTATCCATGGTAGCAACGCCGCAGCAGGACCCGTCCCTATCGGTCAGGATATCCACCACCAAAGTTCTCTCATGCACCGTCACCCTCTGGTTCTTTCTTACTGACCTCACCAGACTTCTTTCGACCTCCGCTCCTGTGGCGTCTCCACCGGCATGAACTACTCTGGCTCTAGAGTGACCACCCTCAGTAGCCAGACTTAGCTTACCCTGCTTCATATCGAAGGTTGTCCCCATCTCCATCAGCTCCCGTATCATGGCGGGAGCCTCTTTCACCACAAACTCAACCGCCTGAGGATCGCAGAGTCCCTGTCCGGCCCTGATGGTATCCTGAAAGTGAAGACGCCAGTTGTCCTGACGATTAAGGGCAGCAGCTATGCCGCCCTGAGCATACCAGGTCGCTGACTCCTGAAGCTCGCTTTTGGTAATAAGCCTCACATTAGCGAAACTGCCCACCCTTATGGCTAAGGATAGGCCGGCAATTCCACTGCCGACAACGATTACGTCACTTATCTCATCTGCCGGATGATATTGGGTAAGGTCGATCAGGTATCGGGATGACAATTTGCCTCACTCCGAGGCTCAGTTGAAAAAGGACGGATAAACAAAGGATTCTGGTGATTTCCCCTAAAAACGGGCTGACACCCATTGCCAAATACGAACGCGTGTTCTATACTGAGCTTATGGCAGAAGAGAATGTGATCCTGGCCTCGCTGACGTTTCAGCGGCTAGGAACTCAAGCTCGCTTCCCTTCCGCCATGTGGAGATGGATCGTGTACCATCTCCCGGATGCCCGTAGTGCATCCGCCGGGCTAGACACCAGGCTAAACGAGGTAGCGAACCCCTCACCTCGCTCAATCAGCCCGGTTAAAACACCCGTGTCATAGTTGTCTATAAAACGGGTAACTATCGGGCTTCTTGCCTTTCCAGTCTATCTCACAGCTAACATCTTGTCTATGGCTCTCCTGGCCCCCCAGGCCACCTCCAGGGGCACCTCGATGCGGGGAGCCATGTCTTCCAGCGCCCACAGTACTTTCTCTAAATTAGTCAGTTTCATGTTGGGACAGATGGCTCGAGGGGAAGCGGGATAGAATTTCTTGTCCGGATTTTCCTTGTGAAGTCTATGAATGATGCCCACTTCTGTCCCTACAATTATCTCTTCCGAGTCGCATTCCCGGGCGTATTTCAGTATGCCGCTGGTACTGGCCACACTGTCTGCCAGTTCTATCACCTGAGGAGTACACTCAGGGTGAACCACGACTTTGGCTTCAGGATGCTCTTCCTTTAATTTTACTATGTCCTGAGGCAAAATCCTAACATGAGTAGGGCAAAATCCGTTCCAAAGGATGATTTTTTTGTCGGTCTTGGTGGAAACGTAGTGGCCCAGATATTTGTCCGGGACAAAAAGGATCTCCTCTACTCCGGCCAGAGAATCTATGACTTTGGCCGCATTGGCAGAAGTACAGCAGATGTCACTTTCGCTCTTGACTTCTGCGGTGGAGTTTACATAGCATACTACGGTAGCCTCTGGGCATTGCTTCTTTCTTCCCCTTAGTTGATCGGCCGTGATCATGTCTGCCATGGGACATCCTGCATCCAGGTCCGGCAGGAGAACGACCTTCTGGGGGCAAAGTATGGCGGCTGTCTCGGCCATGAAATGAACTCCGCAAAAAACGATCACATCTGCATCAGTGCCGGCGGCCTGCTGGCTCAGACCCAGAGAATCGCCCACAAAGTCAGCAATGTTCTGAACCTCTCCTATCTGGTAATTGTGGGCCAGGATAACGGCATTCCTTTCCCGCTTTAACTTCTCTATTTTACTTCTTAAAATTTCGGCAGGCATCCAATAATCTCTCCTGCAGCTCCTCCTCTGATCTCACATTCCTCACGTCGGGTTTAAGCTTTTCCACCAGCCTGATAGCACATCGGACGATCATGGTGTTGGGAATCTTGTGCCCTCCGGTTTTCTTAGACTCCATCCCCAGACCATCCAGGTACTCCACCATCTCTGCTGGCATAGTAATAGGCACGCGAAAATAGTTTTCTTTGCTCTCTGTTACCATATGGCTCCCTCCTCTTGATTTTGTACATCTGAGTGTCAACTGCTACTCCCACGAGGGGGTAGCTTGTGATTCAACTGAAGTTCATCACATTTGGCTGATTGACGCCAGCCTAGTCGCTTTGACAGCTTCCATAGCCGTATCTCGAATTGCTTGAACAAAAGCAGAAGGCAGGTTAGGGTATCTTCCACGGAGTTGGGCATAGAGAGCATGATGAGCTTTCTTTTTGTTATAAGTTCTATTCTCCAATGCCCAATCCACATGAGTGTTAAATATCTCGGCACATTGTTGAAGCAAAGGCAAGAACCGATTCTCGTCTAAAGCTACAGGTATTGACACGGTATGTTGCATAGTTATATAAATACGCTATTATGTGAACAATGTCAAGCAATCACGCAACATACTCACTTGGGTATCACATTTATAAAATAGGGTCTAGTATCGAATACGAATCTTCATTTTGTGGGTGCCTATTGACAAATACGAACAAGTGTTCTATACTGGCGTTATGAAACTGAGCGCCTACGCCCGCAAAACCGGAATCTCCTACCACACGGCCTGGCGCTGGTTCAAAGCTGGACGACTGGCTGGCTATCAAGTTGGCACTGGTACGATCATCATCACCGATCCGATCCCGCAAATGTTCACAGCCGTCACCGATCAAAAAGTTACCATCTACACCCGTCTGTCCGCTGCCGAAAATAAAGATAACCTGGAAGGGCAGGCCAGGCGGCTGAGGAACTACTGCGCCGCCAAAAGCTATCGCTTGATGACCGTCCTGAAAGAGATTGGCTTGGGTATCAATGATAGGTGGCCCAAGTTGTTGAAACTCCTCACCGATCCAACCATCACCCTCATCGTCATCGAACACAAAGACCGTCTGACTCGCTTTGGCATTAACTACATCGAGAAGTTGTTGGCGATGCAAGGGCGACGGATTGAGGTCATCCATCTGGCCGAGAACGGCAAGGAAGATCTGATTCAGGACTTCGTCAGCATTGTGACTTCCTTTTGCCCCCGAGTCTACGGACAGCGGCGATTCAAGCGCAAGACTGAACGTATCATCACGGAGTTGTGAAATGGTGAAGAAAGCGATTACCCATCTCAAACTCAACCAGGCCAATCCAGGCAAGCTCCGAAAACTCGACCAATTGGCACTTGAACACCAGCGTGTAGTGCAGGCGTATGTGGATTGGCTAATCGAGCGCCAGATTGACCAACCCAACAAGTACGCCGACATCCCTGAACAGCATGTGCCCACGCCGCTCTCCGACCGCTGGCAACGCTGCGCCTGGCAACAGGCGTGTGGCATCGTCCAGTCGTGGTACGCCAATGGGCGCGAGACTCCGCCCGTGTTGCGAAACGTCTGCCTCCAGGCCAACGCCAACGTGGTAGTGATTGAGCCTTCCCACACGCCCCAGTTCGATTTCTGGCTGAGAATCTCCACTTTGGAGGCCGGAAATCCTGTGCGTGTCCCGATCCCGCTATACAACCGGGCCAAGGAAACGATCGCGGAGTTTACTAAACTCTGCACCGGCGTCACCTTAAACAAGCGTGATGGGCAGTGGTACGCTACTTTTGTCGTCGAACGTCGTGGCGCGAAAGCCCAGTCATCACAGGTGATCGGTGTGGATATAGGCATGGTCTCGATTGTCTCGACCTCAGGAGGTCAGCGCTACGGGCAGATCAGCCCTGAACTCCGCAAGCGCCTGGAGCGGGCGGTCGAAAAACACCGCCGCAAGCAGAAGCTTAACGCATGCCTGAAGCGCAAAGACATGCCCACGGTTGACCCAGGCGACAACCGGGCTGAAGCCTTCTCCCGCAACGAGATTGGACGGCCACTCAATCAGATGCTGGACGAACTACTCAAAGGTTCGGCTGTTGCTCTAGAACGCCTCTCGGTCAAAGACATGCGCTTCAAGTCGCGCCAGATGAACCGAGTCCTGCGCGCCTCGCAGTTGGGCTACGTGCGTGACAAACTCAAATTTAAGCTGGATGAGCGCGGCATTCGCTATCGCTCTGTCCAGCCCGCTTATTCCAGCCAGCAGTGCTCGCACTGCGGTTTCACTTTTTCGTTGAACCGCCGCTCACAGGCTGAATTTCGCTGCCTGTGGTGCGGATATGAAGCCAACGCGGATGAGAATGCGGCTGCCAACCTGGCTGAACGTTTCGGCGACGAGGAGCTGAACTTGCTTCCCTTCCGCGAGGTGGAGACGGTCCTGGCGATGCGGTTCATGCGCCGTCTCCCGGATGCCCGTAGTGCATCCGCCGGGCTAGACACCAGGGTAAACGAGGTAGCGTACCTCCACCTCGGTCAATCAGCCCGGTTGAAACACCCGTGGCATAGTTGTCTATAAAACGGGTAACTATTCACGGACTATTGACAAGATAAGTTGACGGTCGAGGGCAGACTTACAATTGACACACCTGCTTTCTGAAAAAATCAGTTGTTTCGACCTGGAAGGGCCCCTTTCTCCCATGGATCATGCCTACGAGGTCATGAGCCTGATACCAAAGGGTAAAAAGGTCTTTGAGGTTCTCAGCAGGTACGATGATATCCTGACTTTGGAAAGACGGGAGGGGTATGAGCCAGGAGATACTCTGAGACTTCTAGTTCCCTTTCTCCTTGGCCATCGCATTAGCGAGGAAGATCTAGAAAAGGTTTCCCGAGAGGCTAAATTAGTCAAAGGTGCCCGAGATCTTATTGCCCATCTCCAGTCGCAGGGGTGGAGAGTACAGATTATCTCCACTTCCTACTGCCAGCATGCCCTCAGTGTAGCTCAGAAGCTGGGGGTTGATGCCGTCAATGTTGCCTGTACCCATCTACCTCTTCGCCAACTGGCACAAGAGCTAAAAGAGGAAGATCTTCGGGTAGCCATAGAAAAGGAAGGTCTTATCCTTGATCATCTTTACACTGAGGATCTTGAATCAGGCAAGAATGACGACCAAATCAGATCCTATCTGGATCAGTTCTTCTGGGAAGAGCTTAGTGGCACTTCTCTGGGTCGAATTCTGGATCAAGTGGAAGTTGTGGGTGGGCGACGTAAAGTTAGGGCTCTGGAGCACTTCCTGGCCAGAGAGGGAAGTTTCCTGCAGAATGTAGTAGTTGTGGGGGACAGTATTACGGATTGTCGAATGCTGGAAGTTGTGGAGGCCGCCGGAGGATTGGCAATTGTTTTTAACGGTAATCGATACGCCTTGTCTTACGGGACCATAGGGGTGGCCAGTGGGGATATGATGAGATCTCTGAGGCTGGTTCTGGAGGTCTGGCAGCGGGGTGGGAGGAAACATCTTCATGCGGCAGTACGGGAAGGCTGGTTGATACCTCCTGAGGATGGCTCTTGTCACTGGCTGCCCGGTGCCAGCCAGAACGAGTTAGATCAAATTGTGGATACCCACAAGAAGTTTCGTTCTCTGGTAAGAGGAGAGGTAGCAAAATTGGGCTAATTTTACTCTCACCGGAGATCTAAGCTTAACCGGTCTTGACGCTTGGCTAATGCGATATGTTTATCATTGACTTTTGACCTATCTTCTCAGTTAAATCGTAGCCCCCTTGCAAAACCTCTCCCCTGGAGGTCACGACTTGCTTGTTTTTAATAGCAATCTCGCCTCGGGCCAAAGCGCCTATCGTGGTCACTATCAAAGGGAATTCCTGCGCCAGTTCCTGCCTCCTGATTTTTCGGAAAAGAAGATTTGTCTCTCCTTCCTGCTCTCTAACCTCATGTAGAGGTCTGACCTGGAGTTTTTTCTCCAGATCCTGCCAGAGGGGATCAAAGTCCTCGCCCCGAAGAGAGAACCGGCAGAAAGTAAGGGGAGGCCCTTGATCCAGTTCTGGAGTAACCAGATGAATCATGGCTCCAGCCTCGCTGGCCCGGTTCTCTAGAAGTTGCCATATCACTTCTTGCCATGAGCCTTTAGGGCCACCCGGTAGGGCAGGATGGAGGTTGATCAAATCGTACTTCTGACACATCTCTTCCCCTACTATTAACATGTAGCCGGCCAGAACATAAAGATGGATATCGTATTCCCCAAGACGCCTCATCACTTCTCTATCGTAATCCCTACGCCACTGTTGGATCAGCTTCGATCTGCCCTTCCTCTCCTCCTGTAACCCCTTTTCCCGTCTCTCTGCTTGGAAAGTAGCTGAGGAGAAAGTCACCAGAGGAAGTTTGAAAGAATCAACGATTTCAGCAAAAAGATCGCTTTCTGTCGACTCTCCTCTATTTCGACTGCAGAAAACGAAGCTGATTTCGGACTCAGGAATCTCCCCACTGCAAATACTCCTGTACACTACTTGTAGGAGGTCCCGAGCTGCCTGGTCTCGACCTGTGGAAAACCAGCCAATGCTGAGCACCCTATCATCTTCTCCTTGGACCAACCAAATTCAACAAAATCCAGATCCAACAGGGCAGGCCACGCCCCGCCTGGCACCAAAAACCTGCTCCTCTCATCCTTCTCTTAGGCCACTTCAAAAGTCTACGAAGTTCAGATTCTGGAAATCATCCGCTCGCCACCCGAGTCAACGGAAGAGATTTGCTCGTCATTCGTTTCTCCCATTGCCCACAGGGTAGCATTGCCTCCCCACTCCCACTATACTGCGGGCCGCCCATTTGGTTGCCAGATCGGCACATTCCCGTAGCGACTTCTGTTCCAGCAGGCCGGCCAAGAAGCCGGCCGCAAAAACGTCCCCTGCGCCGGTGGTATCGACTACTTCACGTATTTTGACCGCGGGAGTCCAAAACTCCTCTTTTTCGGTAAACACATAAGAACCCTTGTGACCCATAGTACATACCACGATCTGGACTCCCAGATCAAGTAACTGCCAAGATCCTTCCCAAAATTCTTTTCCACTCAAGATCTCCACTTCCTCCTCAGAAGGAAAGCAGATGTAAGTATTCTTCAGAATAGGAAGGAGAGCTGGAATTCCCCTTCTGGCGTAGAGCATGCCGGGATCAAAACTGATTTTCACCTCAGAGCCTGCCTCAGCAGCCAATCGCCTCTGGGCCTCCAGGGGTCTATCACCCACAAAAGAGGTCAAGTGTAAAAAGTCACACTCCTTAGCATATTCCACATCCAAATCCTCCCAGCAAAGAGTATCGTTGACATTGGGGAACACTATCATCGACCGGTCTCGATCTTTGCCTATCAGAAGAGTGAGACAGATGCCGCTTCGCTCTCCCCGTAGGATCCGGCTCCTGTCTATAGAATCAAGACTTTTCCAGATAAACTCTCCTTCTGAATCACTACCAATCTTGCCCACATAGCCGGCTCTGAATCCCATTCCGGACAGAGCCACCACGGTGTTAGCAGCGGACCCTCCACCTGCCTTACCTACCAGCCTGCCCTCTTTATAGAGAACTGCCAAGAGCGCATCAACTTGCTGAGGCTCTCTGGCCCATTCTTCTCCTGCTCTGACTCCCAGTTCCCTGCCTAGACTTTCGTCCACCTGAAAAATCAAATCCAGATTAAGCGCGCCGAAACCAATTACCTGCAGCCGAGGCACAACCTTACCTCCTTTTGGTAGATTCTTCCCCCTTGGGCGGTTTTTCTTCTTTATTCAATACTTTCTCCCTTGAAAATAACCCAATTTTCATGCGACGTGGTGCGCCGCGGTGCATG
>NZ_BLRZ01000070.1 GCF_013281975.1 Candidatus Hakubella thermalkaliphila
GAATCGAAGTTCAGGTCTCACAACCCAGTCCAAATCTTGATGAATCCATCCGCAGTAACGTTTCGATAACTCTTAGTCAGATCTACTGTCTCCACCACTTTCGAGTTCAAGGTGGAGGCGTCCTACCGGGGTGAGGGAGAACGTACCTTCGATCTTTCCGCCAAAGCACGCGAAGGGTGGTATGCCTCCATTCAGCCGGCTTACGAGCAGACCGAGATAGCAGCGGTTCGAATGCGGCCTTTTTCTCCCGAGAGCCTGAAGATCGTGTTGATCCCCCTCAAGAACATGTCACCGGGAGAATATGTGGCCACATTGGAAATAAGCTCCGGGGATCTCAGGGACAGCATCGATCTCAAAGCTGTAATTACAGCTACTTATAAGCTGGCCCTGAGCACCTCCACAGGTCGATTGAACACCAGCGTCACTGCGGGAGAGGACAATCACTTCGCCCTGATTCTGGCCAATCAGGGATCAGATGCCATCGAGAATATCAGCTTTTCTTCGGACAAACCCGAAGGCTGGAGCATTACTTTCAAGCCAGATAAGGTAGAGTCTCTGGAAGCCGGGAAAACACAGGAAGTGGATTTGACCATAAATCCGCCCGGCAAAACTATAGCCGGGGATTACGCGGTGACCGTAAAGGTCACCAGTGATAATGCCTCCGATGACCTGGAGCTCCGGATTACCGTATTGACCCCCAGTCTGTGGGGATGGGTCGGAGTGGGAATTGTCCTGATAGTGGTGGGTGGCCTGGCAGTGGTATTTGTGCGATTAGGCAGGCGATAGGCAAAATGAACGAGCAAGCTGTGGTGGAGACAGTAGATCTGACTAAGAGTTATCGAAACGTTACTGCTGTGGATAAGCTAAACCTCCGGATTGAAGAGGGTGAGATTTTCGGGTTCCTGGGGCCTAACGGAGCAGGAAAGACCACTACCGTGCTTATGCTCCTGGGATTAACCGAACCTACCTCCGGTACGGCCCGGGTATGTGGACATAACCCTACCCGGGAGCCTCTGCAGGTCAAACGAATAACAGGCTATCTGCCAGAGAAAGTAGGTTTCTATGAGGACCTCACGGCAAGGCAGAATCTTGCCTATACGACCAGACTCAATGATTTGGCCGATGAGGATGCCTCCAGCGTAATTAACGAAGCGCTGAACATAGTGGGTCTCTCGGATGTAGCCGACCAAAAAGTCGGCAAGTTTTCCCGAGGAATGAAGCAACGGCTGGGCATAGCCGACGTGCTGGTTAAGCACCCCAGGATGGTATTTCTGGATGAACCTACATCCGGCCTGGATCCTGACGGAGCCAACCAGATTTTGGACACCATTGCCCAGATGAGCAAGGAGCATAAGATAACCATTGTCCTGTCCTCTCACCAACTCCCTATGGTGCAGAGAATATGTGACCGGGTGGGGATACTGGTCAAAGGGCGCCTGGTGGCAGAGGGGCCCATAGAGCGCCTGGGAAGAGAAGCTCTGGGCGGAGGGCGATTCAGAATCGAAGTTCAGGTCTCACAACCCAGTCCAAATCTTGATGAATCCATCCGCAGGATTAACGGCGTAGTGAGCGTTGAGAAGTCAGGGGACTTTCTATTCATTACCTGCGACCAGGATTTGAGACCACAGATAGCCAAAGCCATTGTCGATAGTAATACCTTGTTGGTCCAAATGAAGATTCAGGACTACGGTTTAGAAGAAATATATATGAAATATTTCCGTGAGGGATAGCCATGTCTGGATTAATGACCGTTTTCTGGAAAGAGTTAGCCGATCACTTTTGCAGCAAGAGGTTCATAATTTTGCTCTCCCTAATATATCTGGCCGGGTTGTCAGCAGTCTATGTAGCTCTTCAGACTATAAGGAGTGAGGTTACCGGAACCACCGAACTGGTCTTTCTCAGGCTGTTTACTACCTCTGGTGGAGTCTTACCTCCTTTTCTCGTTTTCATTATCTTCTTTATACCCATAGTAGGGATAGCTCTCGGCTTCGACTCTATAAACAGCGAGCGATCCAGCGGCACTCTAAGCAGAATTTTATCTCAGCCATTGTTTAGAGACGCCGTCATTAATGGAAAGTTCCTGGCTGGCCTGGTTACTATGGGTATTATGCTGGTAAGTATAGTTACCATAATAGGGGGAATGGGACTTCGCCTTATCGGTGTCCCTCCCAGCTCTGAAGAGGTTTGGAGAATTCTGATCTTCCTGGGAGTGTGTATTATCTATGGGGCATTTTGGATGAGCCTGGCCGTACTTTTCTCCATTTTGTTTGAGCGCACAGCCACCTCCGCCTTGGCTGCCATAGCTATCTGGATATTTTTTACTTTCTTCATGCCCATGATTGCCGGCCTGGTAGCAGATGCCATAGTCCCTCTTAGCCAGTCCGAGGCACAAAGCAATCCAGCCCTGATAGTGAAACATGAAGAAGTTGAGCGGATGATCCTGCGAATCTCACCGACGACCCTTTTTGGGGAGGCCATGGTGACCATCCTGGTTCCCACAGTGAGGACTCTCGGGCCGATGTTAGTAAGGGAGACGACCAGAATGATACCCAATCCCCTGCCCTTGAGAGAAAGCCTCTTGATTGTCTGGCCTCATCTGACCAGCCTGATCGCCCTCACCGTCATCTGCTTCGCTATCTCCTATGTGAAGTTCATGAGGCAAGAGATAAGGGCAACTTAGGCCTAATCTCTGTTTTTCAAGATACTGTAATAGGGCCAACAAATCAACAAAGGACCGGTACCTTCTCTCTTATATTAGGCGGAGCAGTTCTATGAGCTGGTCGAGCTGTTCTTTTCCCTGCCGCGCCGGCTAAACGAAATGTTTGAACGTACGGACGCGGAAGGCTTGCCGCTGCAGCTTAGCTCCCCTGACCTGGAAAGGGCTTTCGCCTACATGGACAGGCTCATCAACCGCCTTTCCTTCAGCATCGTCCTGCTGTCTACTTAGAAAATAGATTTCCATTTTCATGGTTCCGGGTGACGGCCCCGTAATGAGAATTAGCATGATTATGGCCGGCCTGATTATTGGTTCCTACCTGGTGGCCAGCATCACCAGGGAAACGCTGCTCTGGCGGCTGCCGATTATTGAAACAGGTTTTGCCCTGGCAGGTGTCATGGCCATCTGGTTGCTCTTTGCCATCCTGCGCAGCGGGAGACTGTAGGCTTACAGTCAACATCTCTGGTTAAGCTAATCCTGCTCGCTGCGCGTTAGTCTTCAGCTATGTCGCAAGCTAGCCCCTTGCCTGCCTGGCGATGAGGGAGGCAAAGACGCCGGCGCCAAACCCGTTGTCAATATTGACCACTGCCAGGCCCGGCGAACAAGTCTGGAGCATGGTCAAAAGTCCCGCCACGCCGTCTTTGCCCATGCCATAGCCCACCGAAGTAGGCACGCCGACCACCGGCACGCTGACGTGGCTGGAAACCACAATAGGCAATACCGCGTCCATCCCCGCCACCACCACGATGGCGGCCACTCCTTTTTCCAGCATCTCCGTCAACGGCTCATAAAGCCGGTGGATACCCGCCACCCCGACATCATAAGCTTTGATGACCTCACAGCCCATGACCCGGGCGGTGGTAACCACCTCTTCCGCCACACCGATATCGGCTGTCCCGGCGGCCAGCACACCAATCCTGCCATTTTGGGCAAAAACATGTCCTTTACGCTTGAGGACGCAGGTCCTGGCCTGGCGGTTAATTTCCAGTTCATACCCCTCTGGCAGGTTTTTTTCGAGTTCGACAAGATCGCTTTCCTTAACTCTGGTAATCAGGGCATAGCCGTTGGCCTCCGCCATAGCCAGCGACAGACGGCACACATCTTCCGGCTGCTTATCCTGCGCCAGAATTGCTTCAGGGACTCCCGTCCGCCTGGCTCTGTTGGCATCCAGTTTGGCCACATCGCCAATTTTTTTGATCTGCAGCACGTTAAGCTTCTGCTTGGCGGCGGCTATATCAATTTCTCCCCGCACCAGAGCTCGTAAAATTTCTTCCACGGGTAGCCTCCCTTTGTCAATCAGTTTTTTAGGATCGGGAAAGTGGTGAAGCCGGAAGGCATGATGTGGACACAAAAGTCGGGTAGCAGCCACTTCCGGGCCATAGCCAGCGCCTCTTCCAGCGTAACAGTTTGGTTTTCCAGAGGATAACCTCCGGAACGCCCTTCCGTTTCTCTCGATGGATGTCCACGTGGGCAAACTCCAGATCGTGTAAGGAAGAGGTGGAAAGATCTGCCAGCGCCTCCTCCACGCTAATGCGACTCTCTTTTACTCCACTGAGAAGTCTTTCTATATCTTCTCTCTTCAATGTCACCCTCCATCTCCTGACCTGCCTGGGCCAGGCTTCAGTGACCCTTATGCCAGACGCTCTATGAGATGTCAGACCCGTCCCTGACTTATGCCGGACCCCATCAGAACTTCGTTGGCGCTTCCGGAACGGAAACCGGCCAGATCCAGAGAAATGTAGATAAAGCCCAGCTTTCTGAAACCTTCCACAATCTGGCTCCTGACCTCCGACTCTATCAAGCAACGAAACTCAGACGGGGGGACCTCAATCCGAGCAGTATAATCATCATGGATGCGTACTCGCAACTGGGTGAAGCCCAGGGACCGCAGCAGGCTTTCGGCCTTCTCCACCTTCTCCAGTCTTTCCTCCGTTATTTCCAGACCATAGGGAAACCGGGAGGAGAGACAGGCCTGTTGAGGCCTATCCCAGATAGGCAGGCCCAGTTCTCGGGAGAGCTTCCGGATCTCCTCCTTATTGAATCCCCCTTCCCGAAGAGGGCTGCATACCTGAAACTCCTCAGCAGCTCTGTGACCAGGCCGATAATCTGTCAGATCATCCAGATTCTGGCCATAGGCGACGCGTCGGATACCCAGCTCCTGCGCCACCTGAGAAAGTTTGCTGAAAAGCTCTCTTTTACAGTGGTAACACCTGAGGGGAGAGTTTTCAACGAAGCCTGGGTCCTCCAGCTCCTGAGAGGTGATAAGAATGTGTTTAACTCCCAGCACCCGGACCATCTCCCGAGCAAATTCCAGCTCATCTTCCGGATAGGTAGGGGAGAGGGCCGTCACCGCCACAACTCTATCTCCCAGGACTTCCTGAGCCACTTTGAGAAGAAGGGTGCTGTCCACCCCTCCGGAATAGGCTACTACCAGGTCTTCCTGGGCCAGGAGTTTTTTTAACTTCTCGTACTTCTGCGCCAGGTCTTTGTCCATCTCTTGTCCAAGACGATAACTATAGAACCAGTCTTTCAGCTATCTTCCTATCAGCTTCGAGATCGTCCATCGCGTAGTGTATAGATATGGCATTTCTCTCCCAGCAATCTGACATCAACCGCTGTCACAGTCAGGACCTCTCTCCACATTTCGTTGGTGATATTGTACCATCCTCTGCCCCACCCTACCAAATCAGAAAGCAGGACTCCAAACATCTCGATAGTTAGAGAAATTTATGCTATTTTTCTTATAAGACTTGAAAAAATCCAGCGGATGTTCCACCTTCGCTAGAAATCTATCGCTAAGGAGGTGATAAAAATGACCAAAAATGGAAGAAAACTGCTGTTGACTGGCCTGATCCTGGCCGGCCTGATCGAAAAGAGAGTGGCCGAGCGCAGAAAGAAGCTCCTCAAAAAACTCAGCGCTCTCAAAGCCAAACACAAGGACATTCGGGAGGAGCTCCGCCGAGAGCTGAGAGAGGTAGCTGAGGAGCTGGATGCCATGCTGGCTGAAGAGGAGGAGAAAAAGGAAGAGGAAAAGGGCCCAGAGGAAAGAGCCGCAGAATAAAAACATCTTGACCAAAAGTATTTTACTGGAGATGACCGAGGAAATACTACCACCGTCTGGAAGGCTAGGGGGGAGAATTTTTTCTGAAGCCCACACTTTTCTGGGGGTCACTGCTTAAGCTTACTCAATCTCAGCCATGTTCCTCCCCAATCTGGAAAGCTCTTCGCTGAAAGAGAGCTGCTCTATCTTTTACAAATCCAAACAAAAGATGAGCTATGAATAAAAACGGAGTAATGGACCAAGAGATACACTTCAAGGCAAGATTCCTGAAAATAGCCTTCCTATTCCTGAGGGTGCTTTCCAGCTATTACTTGCTTTTCTTGCTGGCCAAAATTTTGGGCAAAGATTATCAAAACAGGAAGATATCGGGCCTAAACCGAAAGAACGCCATCAGGATAAGAGAGGCTGCTCTCAGACATAAGGGCGTCCTGATTAAAATAGGGCAATTCATCAGCGCCAGAGCCGATTTCATGCCCCTGGAATATCTGGAGGAGCTCTCCAGGCTCCAGGATGAGGTCCCACCTGTGCCCTTCTCCCAGATAAGGGAGCGGGTTATCCAAGAGCTCGGAGGCCCGCCTGAAACTATATATTCCTCCTTTGAGGAGAGCCCCATAGCAGCAGCTTCCCTCGGTCAGGTTCATTCAGCGACTCTATCCTCAGGCCAGAGAGTGGCGGTCAAGATCCAGTACCCAGGAATTGAGAAAATAGTATCCACTGATCTGGCCACCTTGAAGTGGATAACAGGTATCCTGAGCAAAATTAAAAAAGGTATCAATTTCGACCTGATATATTCCGAGTTCTCTAAAGTACTGTACGAAGAACTGGATTATGTCCATGAAGGTCACAACGCTGAAAAGATCAAAAAGAACTTCAAGAGTGATGAGAGAGTCATTATCCCCAGCGTAATCTGGGATCTCACTACCCGGAAAGTCCTCACTCTCGAATTCGTCGAGGGCATCAAGATTACCGAGGTGGAGAAGATCGAAAAAGCCGGCATAGATAGAACAAAAGTGACCCGACTCCTGCTAGATGCTTACTGTAAGATGATGCTAAAGGACGGCTTCTTCCACGGCGACCCCCACCCTGGTAACATCTTTGTCCAGTCTGGTCCGAGAATCGCCTTCGTGGATTTCGGGATAGCCAAAGACATCCCTCCTTCTCTAATGCAGAGGTTAGGAGATCTACTTGTCTCCCTTGGGCATAAAAACCCTCAGGGGATCGTCCAGGGACTGGTAGGAGTAGGCATCCTTCTGCCGGACCAAGACTTCGGAGCTTTAGAGAAGTTCATCAGCACTCTTATAGAGAAATATGGAAATCTGTCCGTCTCCGAATACAAAAAGATGAACTTCTCTCAAGAGGGCCGAGCGCTTCACAGACTCTTACACTCCACATTGGCTATTCAGATTCCCAATGATTTCATCTTCATTGGTAGGACTCTCGGTCTTTTAAACGGCCTGGGCGCCAGGCTCGACCCTGAGGTAGACTTGATCGATATCCTGGCCTCCTACGTGAGCGAGCTTATCACCGTTGAAGAGGAAGACTGGATAGACATAATTATTGATCAGGCCAGAGAGATTGGTGTAGCGCTCACCACCCTGCCCCAGCAATTGCAGCAATTCCTGGCTAAAGCCAATGCGGGAAAGTTGGAAGTCCGAATTGCTAATCGGAGTGACTCTACCAGCGAAAGAAAGGCTTTTCGTTTCAGGCAACAGCTCCTGAACGGGGTTCTCTTTCTGGCTACCTTCCTCCTCTTCCTGTTCTTGCGTTCCAACGGTGATCAGATAGCCAGTTGGCTATCTGCCATCGCCTCAGGCCTCTTCCTCCTCTTGTACATCTACTCCTCTTTAAGATAGGTTTGATCCCAGTCGCGGAGTTGAAAAAATAATCGGAAATGGTAGAATAATAGCAGAGCGTCCGTAATTCAAAGGTAGAATGTCAGCTTCCCAAGCTGAATGTTGCGGGTTCGATTCCCGTCGGACGCTCCAGAAAGATTGTTGAACACCATATAAAGGGAGGTGATCAGTATGGCTGAATACAATAGAGGACTTAACGTGGGATTTGCTGCTGGAGTAGGTTTTGTTCTGGGACTCTTCGCAGGGGCTCTTATGGGCATGCTCTATACCCCAAAGCCAGGGGCGGAGCTGAGGCGAGAGCTCAAGGAGAGAGGAACAGAATACTACGAAAAGGGCAAGGAAGCCGTAGACACAGCGATGGAGAAGGCAAGAGAAGGAATCGAGGTTGGTAGAAAAAGAGTCACGGAAATTGCTGAAAAAGTGGCTGAGCGAGTGGAGGATATAAAGAGCGCTGTCTCTAAAGCCGCTGAGGCCGGTGAAGAACAGGCGGAGAAGGTAAAACCAGAATAGGACAAAAAGCAGCCTGCTATAGGATTCAGGCAAAACCAGTAAAAACAAAGCTTAGCCCTACAAGGTCATTTACCTGAGTACATACAATATGTTGTGGTTCAATTAAAGAAATTGCCCTACATATTGAACCAAGATTCTTAAGTATCGCTGTAGGGTTAGGTCAGCCTGTGTAAAAACTTCCAAAAGGTGCCTTTGAAAGGGAAGCTATCTCTGCACTTAGGGTTGCGATACCGACTTTATACGCCGGTTGGGGCAAGACAAAGAAGAATGTAGTCAAGATAGGCGATTGAAAAGTCGTCTATCTTTTATTGTGCGCCCACGCCGCGTACCCTGTGAGATAAGGAGACACGACGCCCTCTCCGGCTTGATTAGCAACGCAAGCGCCCTACTCAAAAAAGGCTTGCTCCATTAAGTCGGAAAAGTTTGCCTACAGATAGAAACGTTCTTTGGCATAGATAGGACCCACTTAACCCGAAGGTGTGGCCGGCGGTTGCTCTTCCGCCTCCTTCCTTCCCTCTTCTCTCTCCATAACCTGCCGGGTACCGGATGTCTCAGACACGAATATCCCTCCTGGCCTTGCAGGTGAAGGGGGTACATAAACAAGAGTCATCTTGGTGTCTATCAGCTTGAGGCCCAGCTTGGAGGAGACAGTATTCTGGACTACCTGCATCACCTCTTGGGTCTTGCCGGGCACGTCTATATCCTGACTGATCTCCACCAGGAGGCGGGCCACGATGCCTTTACCCTTCGGCTCAACCCTGACTCTCGCATTGTGGATCTCGCTGACCCTGATCACATCCTGTCTTATCTGATCAGCAATAGAAGTAACAGAGATCCTGGCTTTTCCGGTTTCAAGATTGGCCACCGTGACCGTCTGCGGCCTCCGGATGTAAAGCTCAAGGATCAGCAGAAGAATGGAGATAAGAAGAACCAAAAACAAAATGCCGGCCAGGCCAAAGCGGCCGAGAAAGTCAAGAGTAGGGCTAATAGCATCCAGCAGGGTGGAGGAGTCAATGACATTGATAAAGGTGTCTACCATGATGACGGCGGAGATGAATATCACCACGAGGAGGAGAAGAACTACGGCAATCCGATTGAAGATGTTAAGCGCATTCATTTCTACTATTCTCCTGGTTACTCTTTAAAATAAGAAGCTCCTTGAAAATCCAACCTGTTTGCGACAAACCAAAGCCTACCTCAACAACGTCTAAATGTCAAAATTCCAATACCACGCTAGGAGACAAATTATGACTCTCTTTGTGATAGCAAATCCTGCCTGTGGCGGAGGAAGGGGAGAAAAGTACATCCCCCAGATAGAAAGAGCTCTCGAGGATCTAAAGCTGGAATTCAAGCTGGTCAGAACCTCGCGCCCCCAAGAGGCCGTTGACCTGGCCCGAAAAGCCGTAGCGGAGGGATTCCAAAGGATTGTAGCCGTAGGAGGCGATGGGACTGTTCACGAAGTGGTCAATGGAATCTCGGGAACAGGAGCAATCTTGGGTATCGTCCCCATCGGAGACGGCAATGATATCTCTAGATCCCTGCAGATACCCCGGGACATTCCAGCCGCCTGCCGCATACTAGATAAGACCTATACCAGAACAATCGATGTGGGTACAGCCAACGGCACTTATTTCGTGGGCGTGGCCAGCACCGGATTTGACTCTGTAGTCACCGAGATAGCCAACAAAATGACCATCAAAGTCCACGGCCCAGTCAAATACACTCTTGCGGCTTTCCGGGCTCTCACCAGCTTCAGAGCCAGCAAATTCCACTTTAACTGCGATGGCAAACTATCTGCAGAGAGAGCCTTGCTCATTGCGGTGGCCAATACCAGAAGCTACGGGAGTGGCATGATGGTAGCCCCTGCCGCTGAGCTGGATGATGGTCTTTTTGATATCTGCCTGATTAAGGAAATCTCCAGATTCCACTTCATCCGGGTCTTTCCCTCCGTCTTCTCCGGCCAGCATATCAAGGATCCCCATGTAACCATATTTAGAGCCAGGGAGATAGAAATATCTTCGGAGGATCCCTTTCACGTCTATGCTGACGGGGAATACATAATGCCTCTTCCAGCTAGATTCAGAATTGTTCCCAGGGCCCTGGAGGTAATAGTACCCTCTCCTGCCACCAAGTAGCAGGATTAAAGGTACTTGCTAATGCTTCTCCCCCGATACCGCCTCATCAGTGTTCCAGAAACGGCTCTTTATGAATGATAGCTGCCACCCACGATAATGGCATCGTACTTCAACCCAAAATCTCCACTCTTAAAAACGCGCCTGAATAAGGCTGTTTGTTACTCATCTTATGCTCAGTCTGGGACAATATCTCCTACTTCCCCTTTG
>NZ_BLRZ01000071.1:0-874 GCF_013281975.1 Candidatus Hakubella thermalkaliphila
TGATGGGGGATTTTGTGGTAAGGGGAGCAGATGCTCCGGCCATAGATAGGGAAAAGAAGTGGGTTTTTGAGCCTACGGTAAAGGCTGGTGACCAGGTTGTAGCCGGCGATATTGTGGGCCAGGTTCAAGAGACATCCATAATACGCCACCGGATAATGGTGCCATTGGGCATAAAAAGAGGCAGGATAAAGGAGATATTCTCCGGCCAGGCCACTGTTGAGGACACCGTTGCCGTAGTCGATGTGGACGGTGAGAAGAGAGAGATAACCATGCTGACCAGGTGGCCGGTGAGAAGACCCCGCCCTTATAAAGAAAAGCTCCCCTTAGAGGCACCGGTGGTCACCGGGCAAAGGGTTATAGATACTTTCTTTCCCATAACCAAGGGGGGGACTGCCTGTGTGCCGGGTCCCTTTGGATCTGGAAAAACGGTAATTCAGCATCAGCTTGCCAAATGGGCTGACTCGGAGATGGTGGTATTTGTTGGCTGTGGCGAACGAGGTAACGAGATGACCGATGTATTGATAGAGTTTGATAGGCTGAGTGATCCCTATACCGGAAAGCCCTTAATGGAGAAGGCCATTCTTATTGGTAACACCTCCAATATGCCTGTGGCAGCAAGGGAAGCTTCCATCTACACTGGCATAACGATGGCCGAGTATCTCAGGGATATGGGATACAATGTCACCCTTCAAGCCGACTCCACCTCCAGGTGGGCCGAGGCTCCCAGGGAGATTGCCGGCCGTCTTGAGGAGATTCCCGGAGAAGAGGGATACCCGGCCTACCAGAGCTCTAGACTGGCCGCGTGTTACGAGAGAGCTGGGAGGATAAAGGGCCTGGGAAATGAGCCTGGAGAGGGAAGGGTAGAACTTGTAGG
>NZ_BLRZ01000071.1:884-10221 GCF_013281975.1 Candidatus Hakubella thermalkaliphila
TGGGAACTGACAATGGGGAGGGAAGTGTGCCAGTTGTCGGTTCAGTCTCCCCTCCAGGGAGTGATCTGTCAGACCCGGTTGTCCAGTCGACTTTGAGATTGGTTAAGGTGTTTTGGAGCCTGGAGGACCGTCTGGCCTACGAGCGTCACTTTCCTGCTATAAACTGGCTTACCAGCTACTCACTCTATTTGGAGAGGATGGAGGAGTACTGGGGCCGCGTAGTAGCACTCGACTTTAAGTCAATAAGAGAGGAGGCTATGAAGATTCTTCAGCGGGAGTCGGAGCTGAAAGAGATCGTAAGGCTGGTGGGAATAGATGTGCTCTCTCCCCAGGATAGAATTCTCATGGAGACGGCGAAGTCGATACGGGAAGATTTCCTGCAGCAGCACGCCTTCGATCCCAATGACACCTACACGTCTCTAGAGAAGCAGTACCGTATGTTGAAGCTGATAATAAGCTTTCACCAGGTCTCCCTAAAGGCACTTGAAGAGGGAAGGGCTCTGGGGGAGATCCTGGAGGCAAAGATCAAGGAGAGGATAGCGAGAGCAAAGTTTATCCCAGAGGGAAAACTGGAGGAATTCGACCATATAGAGAGAGAAATCACAAGAGAGCTGCAAGTTTCCCTCACGGGGAGGGTTTAGATATGCTGAGAGAATACCTGACCATGAGAGATATTGTCGGACCCCTGGTCCTGGTGGAGGGGGTGAAGGGTGTAAAGTATGAGGAACTTGTTGAACTCGAATTTCCCGATGGATCGAGGAGCAGGGGCAATGTTCTTGAAGTTTCCAGGGACTATGCTCTGGTGCAGGTTTTTGAGGGTACCCGCGGACTTAACACCACTCAGACCAGGGTGAGGTTTATCGGTAAGAGCCTTGAATTCGGCGTTTCCCGAGATATTCTGGGAAGAGTCTTCGATGGTCTTGGGCACTCCATAGACGGAGGTCCGGAAATAATTGCCGATAAGTATCTGGATATCCACGGTGTTGCTATGAACCCTTGCGCCAGGGACTATCCGACGGACTTCATCCAGACCGGGATATCGGCCATTGATGGCTTAAACCCTCTTGTCAGAGGACAAAAGCTCCCCATATTTTCGGGATCTGGTCTGCCCCATCCTCGGATGGCTGCCCAGATAGCCCGCCAGGCAACAGTTCTGGGGAAGGAGGAGGAGTTTGCTGTAGTATTTACGGCCATGGGCATCACCTTTGAAGAAGCCTACTACTTCATCTCCGAATTCAAGAAGACGGCAGCGATCGAAAAAGCGGTCATATTCATAAATCTTGCCGACGACCCGGCTGTTGAGAGAATATCCACTCCGCGGGTAGCCCTGACCGCAGCAGAGTATCTGGCTTTTGACCTGGATATGCACATCTTAGTGATTATGACGGACATGACCTATTACTGCGAGGCGCTCAGGGAGATTTCCGCCGCTCGTAAGGAGGTCCCTGGCCGAAGGGGGTACCCGGGTTACCTTTACACAGACCTGGCAACTATTTACGAGAGGGCCGGGAGGATAAAAGACAGAAAGGGGTCGATTACTCAGATACCTGTGCTTACCATGCCCGAGGATGATAAGACCCATCCCATACCTGACCTTACCGGTTACATTACAGAAGGGCAGATAATGCTGAGCAGAGATATTCATAGGAAGGGTATATACCCCCCTATCGACATTCTTCCCTCTCTTTCCCGGTTGAAGGAGAAGGGTATTGGAGAAGGGAAAACAAGGGAGGACCATTCAGCGCTTTCTAATCAGCTTTTTGCCGCTTACGCCAGAGGCAGTGAGGCCAAGGAACTCATGGTTATTCTAGGCGAGGCTGCCCTGACCGAAGAGGACAAAAAATTCGTGGAGTTTGCCGACCAGTTTGAGGGAAATTTCATCGCCCAGGGCGAGTATGAAAACCGGACCATTGAGGAAACTCTGGATCTGGGCTGGAAGCTTCTGCGGCTTCTCCCGAGGGAAGAGCTTAAGAGGGTATCGGAGGCCCAGATCGAAAGGTATCTTGAGGCGAAAAAGGAGCAAAAGATACCAGTTCTGGTAACAGGAGACGAAAGTGCCCCTAAAGATTAGCCCTAACCGAATGGAGCTTTTAAAACTGAAAAAGAGGGCTGAGATGGCGAAAAGGGGGCACAAGCTTCTCCGGGACAAGCTCGACGAGCTGATGAAGAACTTTATGGCTATCCTGGATAGAATCATAGAGGTCAGGAGACGGGCGGAGGAGGAACTTAAAGAGAGCTACACTCTGTCTGTCCTCACCCGGGGCCAGATGTTGGGCGGAGAGCTCCAGGAGTCGATTCTCTACCCCAGGCTGAGACTAGGGGTGGATATCAGGGAGAAAACTCTTCTAAATGTACGCATCCCTGAGATAAGTCTCCAGGAAGAGGGGGAGGTCGACTGCTACAGCCTGGCCTTGACTCCGGCAATCCTCGATACAACGGTTCTTCAGATGGAAAAGACCCTTTTCTTGCTTGGGGAGCTGGCGGAGGTTGAAAAGACAGCCGAGGTCCTGGCCGAGGAGATCGAGAAGACAAGGAGAAGGGTTAACGCCCTGGAATATGTTCTTATACCACAACTGCAGGATAACATTAAGTTCATAACCATGAAGCTTGATGAGATAGAGAGGGAGTCGAGAACAAGGGTGATGAAAGTAAAGGAGATGCTGGAAGAGGAGAGGGCGAGAGAATTCTGGTCCTAGCAGAACCGCTTTCAGTTTGCCTCTTGACCCTGTTTAAGACAGAGATTTCGATGAATTTGTGTCTTTTATGCCAGAATACTTCTTGAATAGGAGGATACCTTGTTTGAAATTCTGTGGATAGCACCGGTTATTGGTGGGGCAGCTCTTGTATTTGCAGGTTATCAGGCCCATATGGTAATGAGACAAAGTCCTGGAAACTCCGATATGATAGATATTTCTACCTCCATCCAGCAAGGCGCAAGGGCTTTTCTTAGGAGAGAGTATAAAATCCTCTTCATGTTTGTCCTCTTTATGTTTACTCTCATCTGGTGGACCATCGGGATTTTGACTTCTGTTGCCTATCTTCTCGGTACTGCATCTTCTGCCCTGGCCGGGTTCATTGGTATGACTATCGCTACCAAAGCAAACGCCAGGACAGCTCAGGCAGCCTATGAGAGGGGCGTCGCCGCCCTAATAGTCGCCTTTAGGGCAGGAAACGTGATGGGCATGTCCGTTGTCGGCCTCGGTTTGATAGGACTTGGTATGGTGGTTCTTTTGTTCAGGCACTCTGAGATTATAAACGCCTTCGCCCTGGGCGCCAGCTCTATTGCTCTTTTTGCTCGTGTCGGCGGTGGCATTTTCACCAAAGCGGCCGACGTGGGAGCGGACCTGGTCGGCAAATTGGAGTCGGGTATACCAGAAGATGATCCGAGAAACCCGGCCGTGATAGCCGACTTGGTCGGCGATAATGTGGGAGACGTTGCCGGAATGGGAGCTGATCTCTTTGAGTCCTATATCGGAGCTATAGTGGCTCCTCTAATTATTGCTGTAGCGCTGGGAATGGAGCCCTTCGCTGTTACTCTGCCTCTGTTTCTTGCCGGCGCCGGTATTATATCATCTGTATTGGGATCACTTTTCGTACGAACAAGCGAACGTCGTAGTCTCTCCACATCACTAAACATGGGAATCTATGTAAGCTCTGCCCTGATGATTCTAGCTACCTTCCTACTAATACAGTGGTGGGGAGCAGATAAAATGGGCTACTTCTGGTCCATAATTGTGGGCCTTTTGGCTGGGGTTATCATCGGGAAAATTACAGAGTACTACACTTCGTATGAGTACACACCAGTTAAGGAAATAGCCCAGTCGGCCCAAACAGGTGCTGCTACCACCATCCTGGCCGGATTTGCAACGGGAATGCGCAGCACGGCTCTCCCTATGCTTGCTATTGTCAGCGCTATGCTAATAGCCTATTTCACGGGTGAGATAGCGGGATATGGCATCTATGGAGTTGCCCTCTCCGCCGTGGGGATGCTCTCCATAACCGGGATGGCCGTCTCTATCGATGCCTACGGCCCAGTAGCCGACAACGGAGGAGGTATAGCAGAAATGGCCAAACTCCCTCCCGAGGTCAGAAAGATTACTGACAGTCTTGACAGTATCGGCAACACAACCGCAGCTATAGCTAAAGGTTTTGCCATCGGCTCTGCCGTACTTACCGCTATAGCCCTTTTCGTGGCCTACAGCGCGGTCACCGGGCTCGAGTTTATGGACATAATGAATCCGAGTGTTCTGAGCGGGCTGTTGATTGGCGCCATGCTGCCCTTTCTCCTTTCCTCCCTTACCGTGAAGGCGGTAGGACGGGCTGCCTTCCATATGGTCGAGGAGGTTAGGAGACAGTTCAGAGATAGGCCGGGTATTCTTAAAGGAACAGAAAAACCTGATCCGGCTGGCTGCGTTGACATAAGCACAAAAGCAGCACTCAAAGAAATGGTGGTGCCTGGAGTTCTTGCCATCGCCGCCCCCTTCCTGGTCGGAATGCTTCTCGGCCCCGACACTCTCGGCGGAATGCTTGCCGGAACTCTGATAACAGGCTTTTTAATTGCTGTTATGATGGCTAATGCGGGAGGCGCCTGGGACAATGCCAAGAAGTTCATAGAAAAAGGCGAGTACGGCGGAAAAGGCACTCCAGCACACGCGGCTTCAATCGTGGGTGACACAGTAGGAGACCCCTTCAAAGATACAGCAGGTCCCTCTATGAACATTTTCATAAAATTAATAAGCATTGTTTCCCTTACCTTTGCTCCTCTCTTTGTAAGGTATGGTGGTATCATAGGCAGGTATCTCGGTTTTTAGGGACATGTTGGCTCAAGTGAGCATCTAGCCGAACAACAAACATCCTCATTTGTCTCTCAACTGTCTGGTCCCGGCAGGGGTTGAGCAAACAGGCAAACCGTTCGGATTGTCCTAATTGAGGGTGCATTTAGAGGGCTGTCCTCTAGCAATGCAAAATCTAAGCCTGGGACGAAGATCGTAGCAAGGCTGCAAAGAACTCTAAGACGTCGGTGTTGACAAGCCTGGCCAGTTAATCTATAGTCACAATTCAGGTAGCTCTCGGAGAAATAGTAAGGACTTAATCACAAATATAGATTCATAACCGTTAGCCGAATTCTTCTCCAGGAAGCGGGGGAACCAATTGCGGGGTGAAGTCCTGGCGAGGACGGGAAACCTTCTATTCCTGACCCGTCAGCTAACTTCGTAGGCTTGATAGAAGGAGACTATCTGCGCAGACCACAGATAACCTCTGTGGTTTTTATTTTTGCCAGTAAGTCAGCAATGGAAGAGTTTATGCAGTTCATATAAAAGTTAAGTAAAGGGAGGTGTTGGGGGAATTAGTTCCTCAAGGTAGAATCCCCGACCTCTCGCAGGAGGGGGAAGACAATGTACGTCGTAGTAGTAGGCTGCGGACGGGTAGGCTCTCAGTTGGCTACTCTTCTGGCTTCCGAGGGCCATGATGTGGCTGTGGTCGATGAGTCCACAGACTCTTTTAAGAGGCTGGGAGCTACATTCAACGGGCTTGTGGTCCAGGGGATGGGATACGATGAGGACATCTTGAGGCAGGCCGGCATCGAGCAAGCCGATGCGCTGGCCGCCGTTGCCAATTACGATAATGCAAATTTAGTTACAGCTGACGTAGCCACCAGGATTTTTAATGTTCCTAAAGTAGTGGTTAGATTAGATAATCCTGAACATGAGAAAAGTTATCAGAAGATAGGGGTGGATTACGTATGTGGCACCAAAATGGTAGCTACTGCCATCCTCAATCATCTCCATAAGGGTACCTTCCGCCACCATGTGGCCCTTCCCTCAGCAGATATAGCGGTGGTGGAGTTTATGGTAGGGGAGCTGGTTGAAGGCAAGACAGTGAAGGAAATGGAGATCCCGGCCACTTTAAGGATTGCCAGCATTGTCAGAAACGATACTTACATAATCCCTGACGGGAGCACCCCGCTTCATAAGGGTGATCTTGTGGTGGCGGCAGCCAGAAAGGGAGCATTTTCCCAGATAAAGTCTTTTTTGACCACTCAGGAGGCAAAGAAGTAGATGTTCATAATCATAGTGGGAGGAGGCAAGGTCGGAGCCTTTCTGGCCAAGGAGCTCCGCTGCCGGGGACACAGCGTCGTGGTAGTGGAAAGAGACAAACAGAAGTGCGAAAAGATAGCCAGCGAGACCGACGTTATGGTAATCAATGGAGATGGCTGTGATGAGCGGTACCTTGAAGAGGCTCAGGTCGAGCGAGCCGACGTCCTGGCTGCCGTTACCGGGGACGATGATGACAATTTGGTGGCCTGTCAGTTGGCCCAGAGCACCTTTAATGTGCCCAAGATTGTGGCCCGGGTTAATAATCCCAAAAACGAGCACATTTTTCAAAAGATGGGTATCAGGGCCGTCAGCAGTACCACCGTAATTTCCCGCCTCATCGAAGAGGAAGCGACTATTGACGACATAATTACCCTTTATACTCTCTCTAAGGGAAGCCTGGCCATTGTGGAGCTTCTTTTACCGGAGGATCGATGCATAGTCTCCAACAAAGCGGTTAAAGATCTGGGCCTCCCCCCGGGCTGCATTCTGGTAGCTATCATTCGCGGTGACGGAGTCATTATTCCTCGGGGAAGTACCATTCTGCAGGAAGGGGACAACATAATTGCCGTCACCAAGACGGAAAAGGAAGAGCAGCTAAGGCAGATTCTGCTCGGCTAGCGATCACCTGATGGATACAGTTGTTAAATAGGTCCTACGTACCCAGCAAATAGCCAAGATTTTCAAGGTTCACGGGTGACGGCCCCCCGTAATGAAAATTAGTAAGGAATCTTCCTTGAAAGATCGGATCAGAATACGGGAGCAGGAGTAGCTTGATGTCTGGTAACAGCGAAAGACTCAGAAGATATGGACGCTATATGGCAGGTATAGCGACGGAAATAGGCATGGCCGCCTTCATCATCCTGGTGGCCCTGGTTATTATCTTCGTAGCCACGGGGATTTCTCGATGATTCTGCGCCCCGGACTTAAGGACTTCCAGGTGGTGGGCCTCTATGTGGGTAAGGTGGTCATAGGCATTGGTCTTCTTATGACTGTCCCTCTTTTAGTCTCCCTCTATTTCCAGGAATGGAATGCCACCATTGACTTTGCTATAGGCATTTCTGCCTGTCTTCTCTTCGGTTATTTTATGGAGTTCTTATGTTACACTCGTAGAGATTTGACCTGGACGCACGGAATGGTGGTGGCCGCTCTAGCCGGGCTGGTGGCAAAGGTCTTTGCGGCCATCCCCTACCATTTGAGTGGACACTTCCCTTCCTTTCTGGACGCTACCTTTGATGCCATAAGCGGCATGACTACCACTGGTCTCTTTGTCCTCAATGATCTTGACCACATTTCTAATGCCCTGAATATGTGGCGACATTTGATAACTTTTGCTGGAGGTCAGGGAATAATCGTGGTGGCTCTTATGTTTATGATCAGGGGCACCTCAGGCGCTTTTAAGCTTTACGTTGGAGAGGCAAGAGAGGAGCGACTGCTGCCCAATGTGATCCAGACGGCCCGGGCTATTGGGTTCATAAGTCTTACTTACCTGGTGATAGGGACTGCGGTTCTATGGGTATTAAATGTCAGAGAAGGTATGTCTCCGGAGAGAGGATTTTTTCATGGACTCTGGCTTTTTATGGGAGCCTGGAGCACGGCCGGGTTTGCTCCCCAGTCCCTTAATCTTCTCTACTACCATAGCCTCCTCCTGGAGCTGGCCACCATGGTTCTTTTTATCATCGGATCCTTTAACTTTGCCCTCCATTATGCGGTTTGGAGAGGTGACCGTCGGGAGATTTATCGCAACCTGGAGATCATTTCCTTTAGCATTACCGTAGCCATTACTTTTACTCTGGTGGTAATAGGATTAACTCAGCTTAATATTTACCCTGATGCCATGAGCCTTTTCAGAAAAGGGTTTTATATTCTCATCTCTGGACACACCGGCACAGGCAATCAGACCATCTTTGCCCGGCAATTTGTAAACAATTGGGGACCGCTGGCCATGCTGGGTGTGACCATGGCTATGGCCATAGGGGGCAGCGCCTGCTCCACCTGCGGAGGGATAAAAGGCCTGCGGATGGGCATCCTCTTTAAGAGCCTCAGCTATGAGCTCAGGAGGCTGATTTCTCCGGAATCATCGGTCGTCGTGCAGAAGATCCACCATATCCGGGATACCATTCTGGATAATAGAATGGCCCGGGCCGCCATGTTCATCACTATTTGCTTCATTTTTATTAACTATGGTCTGGGCACCATCGTGGGGGTACTTTACGGTTATCCCCTATCTGAGGCCCTGTTTGAGGCGGTATCAGCGGGCAGCACTACCGGACTTTCTGTCGGCATCACTTCCTCTTCCATGCCCACGCTCCTGAAGGTGGTCTATATGTTTCAGATGTGGGTCGGCCGTCTGGAGTTCATGGCTGTGTTCGCTCTCTTCGGGTTTGTTTTTGCTGCGGTGAGGGGTGAGTGAGGTGGTGCTGTTGTTCGCCCTTGCTCTTTTGGCTCTGGTTATGTCCCCCGGGCTGGCTTCTGCCCAGGTTGTCTCCAGCTCGGAGCTGATTGAGAACTCCGCTAAATTCGACGGTCAGGTGATTATTTTCAGAGGGGAAGTTGTGGGGGATATTTTAAGGCGAGGAGAGTACGCCTGGATCACCGTGAACGATGATGCCTACAGTCGCCACCCGGTAAGAGAAGGGGGAAAGCTGGTGGGAGGAAATCAAGGATTTGGCATCTGGGTTCCTCTGGAAGAAACCGGGGAGATCAGACATATAGGAGGATACAGGCATAGAGGGGATATAGTGGAAATAGTGGGAATCTTCAATCAGTCCTGTCCTCAGCATGGCGGAGATATGGACATTCATGCCCTGGAGCTTTCGGTTATCCAGCCCGGCCGCTCTTACCAGGAAATACCAAATGTAAGGCGTGCCCTGGTGGCTTTGCTTTTGATGGTTCTGTCTCTTACCATGTTCTGGCTCAACAGGTGGAAACGGAAGCGCACTCCGCTTCCTTGAGCTCTGGACCGGTCAGTTCGAGCCCAGATTATGTATTCTGTGTCTTATGGTGGAACTTCAGAGGCAATTTTCCGGTCTGGTTGCCTCAGATAAGAATCTAGCCCAAAAGCAGTCTTGACTTGCAAACTTAGTGATGTAATAATAGTCGAGGTCAAAAAGCAACCCATGAAACCGTCATGCCACAACTGGCACAAAGGAACATGAAAATTAAGATGCATTTTCAGAGGAAAGAGTTCGACATAGCAGATATGGAGCTATAGAGTGTCAAAGATGTTGGGGAAGCTCCGA
>NZ_BLRZ01000072.1 GCF_013281975.1 Candidatus Hakubella thermalkaliphila
TGCCAGGATATATTTCCAGGGCAACCGGCCCTACATTAGTCATAAGAAAGAAGATGTGGCTATCCACGCCGGGCTGAATAAAGGCGGAAGCAATGTGGACAGACAATCCCAGCCGGGCAAATCGACCTCTGCTCTCCAGTTGTCCACACAAACGAGGTGGCAGTTTCACCTTTTCTTTGGTTACTGCCACCACGGTCTCACCGGGTAGAAGGAGAAAGTGGTCGCCTTCCCTAACTATCTTCCTTTCCAGTACCTCCTTCTCACTGCTCGCCTGTTCATCCACAGGAATAGTCTGATAAGTTCTTTTAAACATATGAAACTCGTTTCCAAGGTGTAGATCTATGGAAGCTGGGCCAACCTGGTCATATTTGAAGGGAGCTATGACGATGTTTCCAGCCTTAATTTCTCTTAATATTTCATCTTTGGTCAGTATGCTCATGTCTGGCCCCTTCTGATGCTTTATTCTATCGTAAACATATTTCTTTAGCTCCAATGTTCCTAAGAACATCGTTAATGAAACCAGTGTTGGAGGGTGGAGTGCCGTTAAAAAAGGGATTTCTAACCTTTGCTTTCAAGCTCTGTTTTTGAACCTCAGGGATAGAAGTGTCTCTCAAAAATTTGTCAAATGCCACCTTGTCCTTTGTAATTTTCCAACGTAATTTATATTTATCTCCGATGAATTCCGACCATAAGAGCGCAATCAAAGAGAAATAGCCTGAGTCCCTGGGGTCCATATTCTTGTCGACGCGCGCAACAATCTGATAGTGAGGCAAGTTTATTCCCCCAGCTAAGTGAACCTCTCAACAGCTCTCATCAATACCGTACTCAATGGTTACGCCAGACTCCTCGAGAATATCCTTCACAATGGTCTTTGCAGGGATGTCTTTTGCTGAATCCTCTTTCATTTCGTATTCTTCCCTCATGTTTCCTAGGAGTGCCCTCTTTTTCTGTGCAACCTCTTCCGGCCTCAAAGCAAGCTCCTCGACAATTTCTTGATCCACTTCAATATCAATAGTGAAACGGGTTTTGTGTCTGTCTCCATTATCTGATATTCTGTCCCCTCTTTGGGCGTCAATCAGTATCTGCTTTACAAAGACGTGGTCGGCATAGTGTTCTTTCTGATATTCCTTAAAATCTACTCGGAAGCGGGAGAGGACGTACTCAAATATCAAACCTGCGGTGGTTCCGTCGTAATTGCATTTTTGCTTGATTTTTGTAAGTACTCCCCTGAGCTGAGTAGTTGTCGCGTGCGTGGTGGCAGCTTTGGCAGTAACAGAATGGTCTTTGGATTCCCGCTTTCTGTAACCGTTGATACTGGATTGGATGGCTTGACTAAGTTCGGCAAAATCATTTTTTAGAATTCCCTTGACTATCTTTTCAAAAAGCCCAGCCCGGTTCTTCTCTTCCTCGGCCTCGGATCCGATCTGCGCCAGATGGAAATCTATTTCCATCTGGTCTCCAGAGCGCGCCCGTTGGCAGTCCAGGCTATCAATGATCCTCAAAAGGCAGACTAGCAGGGCCACGCGATTGGGTGACATCTGGTTGCCACGGAACTTTAAGGGCCATGCCTCGTTCCGCATCAGGGGAGGATATTCGTTCCTAAAATAGGGACACTTGTTATAGGGAGCTTCACCATCTCCGATGGGCATATCTTTTCTATGAAAGAGGCCGACTGTAGCGATTATTTCTAGAAAATCATCCCAGGTCGCCTGTAGCGTGTCTGCCCAACCGAGCCCCTCGTATAAGTCCTTGCTGACGTAGCTCGCTATGTCGTGATGCCTCAGGCGCTCATACCCGAGAATATGGTGATAGTCCCGGATCTCGGTAGGGAAAAGACGAATGGGTTTTTCATCACTGCCATAGATAGTCCCCAGAGTGTGACCGCAATCGTGGAGGTAAAGGGCACCCAACAGTATGAAGAGTTCCTCCGGTTTAAGGAAATTTGGATTATTGTCCAGGATGGGCAGAAGGAATCTTTCGGCGAGTTCGAAGAGGTCGTAGTGGTGCCGCAGGGAGTGATCGACCATCTCTGGGACACGATCGCCTTTCCAGATAAGGTGCCCAATCCTTACCAAACGATCAAATTTTTCTTTCAAATCATCATCAAGAGAGTCTAACAAGTGGGTTTTACCACTCGCCAGTTGCAACGGGCTCCGCCAGGAGAGATCGCGATAGACGGCTTCAAGAAAATTCCCCAAAGCAGATAGGCTAAATTTACCCTGAGGATCCCTCTCAAGCAGGCTCTGAAAATCATGGTCGAGCTGTTTGTACTGTTGGTCATCTGGATTATAATCCTTGCCAAGAACACCCTGAAGCCGAAATTTCTCCCGTACCCATCGTTCCATATCCAGTCCCAGAGGGATCTTAGGCAACTCCAAAACCCGAGGGGATTCCTCATAGACATAGCGAAGTGGAACTCCGTGAAGAATACCGACTAAAACCATGTAAGGGATGAGTGCCTTGTATCCACCAGTGGGCACCAGGATAACCTCATAACCTTCTGCTCTGTAATCTACAATGGCCCTGTGCAGGTAGTTCAGAAATTCAGGCAGCCCTGTCTCTTCAAAGGCTGGGTCTGTGGCTTTGCCAAGGCCTTTCACATACTCTATGCTCACGAAGTCATTGGGAAATGGTTGGTTAGTCGAATCCTTTTTGATTTTATCCCAATGTGTTTTAAAAATATTTTGGAGAGCATAAGCGCAGAGGATTCCCTCAGCAGTTTGTGTAGTAATCAGCACAATGCAATCCTCAGCAGAAAAGCCCGGGAATTTTCCTGTCTCGTCCCGCCAACGAAGGAGGCTACTTAACTCGGCCGATGCTTGTTCAAGGACACTGAAGTGAACATTCTTCAAGTCTCCGATTATAGTATCAAAATAAAGACAATAGGTGGCGTTTGTGAGGCCTGCCTCATGACTGGTCACTGCCTGGAATCCTTGGTTATGTAGATCGATTCTGGCATAGTTTATGTCCTGCCTGTGGCGCTTTTCGTAATTGATTACTAGAGAGGTACCAACCGACACCAAATAGCAACTCTTTTGGTTTTTGTGATTCACCGTCGAGACACGATTTTTCTCCAAGTTGCTAGATTTACTTGACATGCGGCAGACTCCTACTTTTTTGGTTTCTGGATTGCATTGCCGGAGATGCCATATCCCACTCGGGTCTTTCCTCCCGCACCTAGGGTTTTTAGGGCGCCCACTAGCCAGTCTTTAGCCTGATTAATAAGTTGCGAGCTACCGAAAACCGTGCTTTGTATGTTTGTATCTCTGGCGGCCAAGCCAAAGCAGAACCGGGTGCCTGCTTTCACCGCTAAAAATTTGATTGGGTTTGGATTGAGGTAATCAGCAGGAGGTGTCCCTCCTTCATTAGAATAGTACTCCTGATAATGTGGATTCATGATATCCACTTCAAAGGGACTGGGGCCATTCCATCTTTCAAGCACAGCATCCAAGAATATGACACCACCCCGGCGATCCTCAAACTTGGCGATGTTCTCACCGGGTTCAGCGGTCTGGGCACCAAAAACGGCTACAAAAGAAGAGTCCTTTTTGGCCTTGCGACGCTTTTGGGTATCTGTTCCAACCTTATACTCATAGAGGAGCGCATAGTCCTGGCTGATCCCCTTCAGGATGCTGCCTGGGATATAGGGCAGACCGTGGATGTGGTCTATGACAATACCATTTTCTGTGATGCTGGCGATGCCTAGACCAGCAGCCATCCTTGTCAGTAAATCCTGAGACCATGTGTCCACGGTGAAGCCTTGCTTCTGCAAGGCGGAGACAAGATTCTGCTGGCGGTGAAGTAGCGCCGCTGCACTCTGGGTATCCGCCCTCCTACAAACTAGCTCCAGACCGGCATCGGTATACTTAAACTCCTTAGCGCTATCGACTTCTATAAATCGGTAGAAGAGAAGGCCGGCGTGAAGTTTGGTTTGTTCTCTCTGAAGCCTTTCCCAAACCTCGAGTGTATTCTGGGGTAAAATGACTATGGACATTTTCTCCCTCTCAATCTCAGTCTTCTGGCAGGAGTGCCTCGGCTGCCCGTTTTAACCATGTCAGGTAGGCCAAGGCCTCTCTCATGGCCATACGGTATAGTTCAACATCTATTTCACCGAGAGATCTAAAGAGGTCTCGATGATTGCGCTGATTTGACGGCCACGGAAAGTTAAGGTCGTCCTTAAAGAACCAGTCCTCTAGTTTGTCGTAGATATCTCTGAGGTCATTTTTCGACCTATAGAACCCCACAGCCTGGATCAAACCACAGCTTTGCACCAGGGCTGGGAATCTCTGCACCCTGGAGCGGTACTCCTTTGTCTGCTTGTCTTGTGGGAGTCCGCTAATCTTTCTGTAGGCGTCAGAGGCCCGTCTCTGTTCGATGGTTCGCATGCTCATCGTTACTGTCCTCCTCTAGCTAAAGACTACATGGACCAAGCCACGGCCCACTGTCTGGTTGCCACCTAACCACAGGTAGGCTGGCCTCAAGGCTGGGGTGGTGTTATTAGTGATATAGTTTAGGACCTCATCCGCCGTGCTCAGCCCTGTTACTCCGCTCTTCAAGGGCTTACAGCTCAACAGAAGGCAGTAAAGAACTGATTCTCGGGGGAGATGTTCTTCCGTCCAAAGAGCTCCTTTCACCACTGTTCCCTTCTCGTCATCGATGCGAGTGCGGGTAATTACTTCCGTTGAGAACTCCACAAAGTCCCTAAAGGTATTGTCCGACATAACGGCCAGGCGAGCAGCAAGGTCAAGGGTAACACCTGACAGTTTACTGTCAAGCCATTCGGCTAGAGAGCTGACCTGCCCTTTGGGTACTGCAGTGAAGGTGAACTCCTCTAGAGTTATTTTCTCTGAGTGGGAGAGAATTTTACACTCGGAAATCTCTGCAGGTTTAATCGTCCAAACTTGGTCATCTGGAATCGACTCCGTAGTGAGGCTTAGCCAATCTGGTAGTGGGGAACCAATCAGGTCCTGGCCCAGGTGCTTCAGCACCTCTAAGTCCCGATAGAAACGTCTCAAGACAATTGGACAAGTGGTGTAGGCAAAGACCCCTTTCAGCGATCGGACCGGAAAGAGCAACAGGCGGGCTTCCTCAATACATAGCGCCCCGGCGTTCTCAGAAGCCTTCCTCTCGTCTGGTCCGAAGATAGTAAAGATTTCTGGATCTAGGTGTCCTGGCAGAAGTCCCTTACCATTTTCAAAGAATTCTCGCAGTGCCCCTTTCAGCCCGGAAGGTTGCAAGATGGGCAAGTTTGTAAAGCGCTCACGCTGGATTGGTAGGTCAATACCAGCTACTCCGGAGCCAGAGCCCGCATGGACGGGTGTCTCAGCGTAAAGAAACATCAATCTTCCTTGCTCATACATCTTACCAACCCCCTATTAAGATTAGCCCAAACCCTTCCTTGCCAGGACCGAGTTCACTGTCGGGCAGGACCTGGCCTTGCTCATCAGTCCACGGTTCTTCCGAACACCAGGACTTAAAATGAAGGGAATCCCAAAGGGCTTTTGCCCATCTTCTTCCCTCCTCTGGCCCTGGCCAGTTGTTGAAGTGGAAAAAATAGACACTACCAGGAGGAACGGCTCTGCGCATTGCCTTCGGCTGCCTCTTTTGGATGTCCCAGCCCCCGACTTCCATTTTCTTACCAAGGCAGGCACCAACCAAGCTAAAAGTTTGCTTCTGGCCATCTACCTTCAAGGTTCCTTGTACCTTTGCGCTTCTCAGACAGCAAATGTCCGGAATTGCTCCGCCTCGGAAAAGCCCAGGCGTGATCAAATAGGCTTTGAAGCGGCCGGTTTGGCTTATTTTATCTATCACTCTTAGTCTTGGAGTTTTCCACCAGGCCTTCTGGTCTTGTGGGTCATTGGGATCAATAAGCTTATGGTAAGCAGCAGGTCTTCCATCGCCTCCAAGTCTCAACAGGCCTCGATCAGGTATGGCTTCTCGAGCATCTATAAGCTCGACCAGAAGCCCCGCCAGAGACTTCTCATCCTGCAAACGATGGTGCTGAACTTGATATATCATCCCCGTAGCTACTGTTCGTAATCTGCGGTCTCTCTTAATACCAAGGCGCGGCTCGGAAAGGAAGAGATCAGCTATCAATTTGCTGAGATTACCTTCATCCTGCCCATCCTGCTCATGGCAGAGATACCTGACAAGAGATTCATCGGAGGTCATAAGACGATCTTGCACTTCTTCCACTATATCCGGGCATTTTGTCGTTAGCCTTTGTAAAGATACCCGGGATAAATCAGAGCAATCGGCCAGAGATTTTTCTTCATCAGGCTGGAGGTGCCACAAGGTATGTTTGTCCTTCTGGCGAACCAGATCGCGGGGAAAAGGAAGTAACACCAACATCGGCAATTGACCGTCACGCCCTAAGGTTGCTAGAAGAGGACCTTTAAGTATCATAGACCCAAAAGAGCTCTTGTCGCCCAGAACTGGATGTGGGCTCTTCTGCGCCAGGGAGTCTAATGAAACGGCAGCCTTATGAAATCCCTTGGCCCGAAGGGCACCGTAAACTGTCCTTGGCCAGGGAGGAAACAGCCCAGTAACCTCGGTATCCTGTCCGGCGTCAAAGGGAAGTCCGCTGCGATGAAACTGGGTGTCTAGAGGTCTAATGAACAGTCGCATCAATATCCACCTCCCCTGGCAACATAGAATGCAAGATCCATCAGGCCCACAAAGTCTTCAAAGCGTCTCTCATCGGGTCGCCCTACTGGCCCCCAGATCGCCTCATGGAGCCTTAATGTTCGATCTATCACGTTATCCGCAGGGTGTCCATTGGGATCTAACCAGTGTCGTCTAATCAGCCTCTTAATTTCATAATCACAGAGTTCTTTTGCTTTTGAAGGATCATGAGGCCATTTTCCATGAATGGCCAGGGCCTCCCCCCGAAGATCGTTTAGCCACCTGGGTGAAAGCCTTTTCTTACGGTAGGCATCTTGATGCGCTGCCAGGATCTCCAGAACTTCTATCCGTGGATTAGGATACCTCCATTTGGCCCTTGTTTGGCTCGGACTGCCCGAGCGGCGCAAAACGGCAACCGAGAAAGCATCCTTTCCCTCCATTTTTTTTGCATCCTCAAGGGCAGTGCGCGCTTCGTGCAGACAAAACCGAAGGCCATGTTGGTGATGGGCAACTACCACCCCCACACTCAGGGTAGGTGGACTGGAAAGCACACTTTGAAGAGGTCTCATCACCTGCTCTTCCCAGACATCTCGCAGAGCTTTTATAACTTTAAATAAGTCCTCCAGAGCCACAAAGGCAACTCCTTCATCCCCGCCGAAGTATACAACATGCCCGAGATGATCATCCTGCAATAGCTGGACAACACTTGCGCCAGCAAAGCCGGCAAGTCTGCCGCTGAGATCCCGATGATCCTGAAGACTGCTCACATTGGCCAGAACCCTACCCATGCTGTCTCCATCAGCGGACAAGATACAGAAATATTTAGTAGGAGGACGGAATACATCCCCTTCAAGGGACCGAAGCGCATTCACCACCTCCTCAAGCGACTCTTGGGCTTTGATTATGGGAGCGGGGTTGCCCTTCAAATGCACAAAGTCTTTAATCTTAACTCTCAAACTCTCGTAGGTATCCTCATAAAACCAGTCACCATCGAGATGGATTAATGACGGAAGAGATTTTCCATATTGCTTTTCAAGGAGTGGCATTGGATCAACTTTTTTGGGTTCTCCAACACGAGGGGCCAGATCCTCAACATCTTGTGAGAACTTAGAAATCAAACCTCGGTCTAATTGTGCAACCTTATCTCCAATTCGCTTTATGAATTCTGAAACTGCTACAGAACTCGTTGATGGAATATCCAAAATTTTACCGAAAACCCACTCTGGAGCTAACCTCTTCACCGTGCATACGGCACAAAGATGCTCTCCTTCCTTAAAACGGTGCTGAACTTCTCTGTTAAGCTTAAGTTTAAGGTCAGATTTCCAAAATTCTCTGATATCTGAACGATTTGGGCCGGTGGTGCTCAGATGTAGCGCCTGGCGGCTTCCACAAAGTGAACATTTATGGCCTGGTTCTGCCTCATCTGTCTCAAACCATCGGGTAGCCTTCCGCGCTCCGAAGAGGACCTCTGTTTCTCTATAGGTTTTCCCGTAGCTGGTGTCCGTACCATCCCATGGATGCCAGACATACAAAATCTCAAAGGTCCTTGAGATCTGTCTCTCCCAGATGGAACACCAGGTTGGATCCGTCCCCAGGGAATGGATTTGAGATTCAAGCTTTGACTTGACAATCCTGGCCACCTCTTTCCACTGCTCAATTACCCGAGTGGCAGAAGCCTCCAAAATCGTTTTTGGACTGTCCTGCTCTGAAAACAGTGCCATAAACCGGTTGGGGACTGTTGGTCGAAGAGCCTCAGCCTTAGGAGCTGTTGAAGAGGTCCACGGCAAGGGCTTTTGAGCCTGATCGTAAAGCGGGTTGCCAGAAATATCAGGAAATATAATGACATCTGACTCACCCCCAGTTTCCTGAACCACCTTTACCATAGCCACGGCGCAGAGATAGGAAAGCAAAAAGCTCCCAGACCAGAAATCCTGAGTTTTGCGGGCAGTATTTATGAACTCCTGAACAGGTCCGATCTGGAAAAGAGCAAGGAATTTGCTGTTCATAGTAACCCTCACAAAGTTCGTAAAAAATTATCAACAACGGTACGGTTTGGCTGTTGGACATCATGCGTGCTGACACCTTTGCCCCCGGTTTGGCGCAGACGGATCATCTCACCACCCGGCAAGAATTGCGACCATAGGAACAGTACTGCCACATAATGCTGATTACTGTTAGGCAATCGCCCGATTTTTATGAACAGAGCAGACCCTCGCCGTTCAGTCTCTGCTCCAGATGCGGTAACAGACTCCGGGATAAGCCCACGGGCCCCAGGGCTACGATCTCGAAAACGATAAATGATAGGCAATCCAAAACCAGCTTTAGTAATGGGGTTTGGACCGGAAGGGGGATAAGTACCGCTTGTAGCAAAAGTGTGTAGGGCCCGAGCCTCGTTATGGAATGGAGCGCCACTTCTAACTAGATCAGATTTACGAAATCTGGCTAACCGTTGACCGATATCGTCGGCTGCTTCTTCCCAGCCAGTATAGGTTTGATTTACAAGGACCTTTAAGGCTGATACTCCCCTGCGATAGGCGCTATAGTTTGGAATTCCTGTCGCTGCCGGAGCTATCAAGGAAATTCCCTGGTTGAGAAAATCTTGGATTTCTCCTCTAAGATTTCCTGTTCGAGGAGCCCATCCTTGACACATAAACTGGGGCAGGCCAGTGAGACCTTGGGGGAGGGTAATTTTCGTTATCTGGAAAGAGCCTGCACCTCGTCTGGAACGGGCGCCAATCCCACCGAAGTTCTCAAGCGACCAAAGAGCGGTGACGATCTCATGGAGCGCTTGGTCCCTGAAAAACCGGAATCGTAGGCTAACAGTTCTTCCGGGTTCAATCCAGCTAGCTCTTCCAGGAGATCCTCGTCCCATCTGATACATTGAGAAGAAGAGATATTTAATCCCATTTCGGCCAACGCTAAAGGCATGACCCCTGGATCGCCAGGCGAGACTCTGTAGAGGTTGGTCCAATTGAATAGAAAAACTGCATCTCTTTTGAGTATTTCCGAAGATCTCGCTTTCTGTCTCAAAAAGCCCCTCTGTCGTCGGGAAGGGTTGGAATGCCCTCCACCAGAAGCGAAGAAGACCTTTTAGAGAAGGTACGCGAAACTCAGAAGAGTTGCGATTATCTTGTCCTGCTATGAAGGCTGGTGTAACAAATTTCAGGGTGACCGGCACCTCAACCATTGCTTATCCTCCTTACATAATTCCACCTAAGTACTACGAGAAAACATACAAGCAAGCTTACTTCCAGCAATCAGGATAACAACAGGGAGGCTACCTCAGTGGCGCCCTTCCTAAATGTAGCTGAACTGTTATTTGCATACCTTAACTCCATGGGCTTAAAACACCTTCCTAAAGATAAACCCGATAATTTTGAACGGCGAAGTGAAAATAGCCTTCAAGGCATCATACACAAACCTTGCCACTACGTCTTCCGTCACCCTTCTCCCAAAAAGCAATCTAAGGCATGCGTATAGTCCAATAAGCAGTACAAACAAAGCGAATATTGGAACTAAGAGGCCCTCCATTTCTGTCCTTGCCGGAT
>NZ_BLRZ01000073.1 GCF_013281975.1 Candidatus Hakubella thermalkaliphila
AGACCTTAGCGCTAAGGTCTCAGAGATGGTGGAGGGCTTTGGCAAGGAAAGGGCAGAGATGAGTGCTCAGTTGAAAGCAGATCTGGCCAAAGCTGAAGCTGAGAGAGTGCGGCAAGCTCAGGAGGAGGCCAGGGAGAGAGCAGCTGAGGTTCCAGAGAGGCGCGCTAAGGTCTCTGAGATGCTGGAGGGCTTTGGCAAGGAAGATACAGAGAGGCGCGCTGCGGTCTCAGAGATGCTGGAGGGCTTTCGCAAGGAGCAAGCTGAGAGTGCTGCTGCATGGCGAGATCTAGTGGCTACCATGCGAGCCAAGAGAACCGGGGTGCCTCTTCGAGTAGTGCCACCAGAGGAAGTGAAAATGGCGGTAGTAGAGGAAGCGGAAGCTGTTGAGGAACGAGAGGAAGCCGAAGCTGTTGAGAAAATAGAGGAAGCGGAAGCTGCTGAGGAAGTAGAGGAGGAGAGTTATGAGGAGAAAACATTAGAAGAGCAAATATTTGCATTTGTCAATAGTCACCCAGAGGGTATAAAACTGGTAGATATGGAAAGGGCTTTAGAGGCACCCAGGATAAGACTGGGTGTAGTAGCTAAGAAGCTAGTGGAAGAGGGCAGAATTAAGAAGGAAGGGCCTCTATATATTCCCGTCAGATAGTTACTTATCCTCCCTTCTCTTTTATGGCCAGTTCAGGGTTTGGCAATAATGAGGTATGAGCTGGCTTTACCTTTGTAATACAGGCTCCACAGGTCTAGTTTTCACAAAGGCAAGGTGTGAATGCTGGGACACATGCCTCTATGTGCTCACCCCGGGCATACATGTTTTCCATAAACTACCGTAAAAAGACTGAGAAGGCGGTGATCTGATGTCAATAAATGTAGTTGAAAAACCTGCTGATAAAACCTTGATTAAATGTGCTTTTTGTCAAGGAGTAGGAAAAGATCCTTTTGGACTTTTGTCCCCATTGGCTGCATGTCAGGTATGTGGAGGCAAGGGTGCGGTTACCGTTAGAGAGCCGGCAATAGAGTGCGCTTTTTGCAAAGGAACCGGCGTGCATCGTGACCAGAGACTTACCTGCACAGTGTGTGGGGGCAAAGGTATGGTTACCATCAAAAAACCAGTAGAGAAATGTCCTCATTGCGATGGGGAGGGGGTAGCCCCTCTTGACTATCTGCCGTGCCTCATCTGCGGAGGTAAGGGGGTGGTTACAGTAAAAAAGAAGGAGTAACCGGTAATTTAGATTACGGATTGCCACAATAATTCAAAGGCAAAAGGGAGGAAATGTTATGCTAGAGGAAGTGACAACTGTGCTGGAACCTCGTCCGTTACCAAATTTCGTGGAGACAAAATTTGTCAAAGATACTACAGAACGGGCCCTAGCCTATATTGCAGCGGGATTTCCCGTCCACTTTAGAGGGGTCTCGGGCACAGGTAAGACCACCCTGGCTATGCATGTAGCGAGTAAAATTGGTCGTCCAGTGGTTATGATTCATGGTGACGAGGAGTTTAGCACGTCCGACTTAGTAGGGGGGGAATATGGCTACCGCATAAGAAAGGTGGTGGATAACTTCATTCATTCGGTCCTAAAGACTGAAGAGGATATGGTCAGAAGGTGGGTGGATAATCGTCTAACGGTGGCCTGCAAGTATGGATTTACCCTTATTTACGATGAATTCACCAGATCCCGTCCAGAAGCAAACAACATTCTACTCTCGGTTCTTCAGGAGAAGATGATGGATTTACCTGCTGCCAGGGGAGGGGGAGAAAATTACCTAAGGGTGGACCCAGACTTTACAGCGATCTTCACCAGTAATCCCGAGGAATACGCTGGGGTGCATAGAAGTCAGGATGCGCTTCGAGATAGGATGGTAACCATGGATCTGGATCACTTTGATTTGGAGACGGAGGTAGCCATAACCGAGGCCAAATCCGGATTGCCTCGCAAAGACGCCGAAAAGATTGTGCTTGTTGTGCGGGGCTTAAGGGAATCAGGCAAGTGTGAATTTGCACCCACTGTCCGGGGATGCATTATGATCGCCAAGACCGTGAAGGTGCTAAATGGCTCTGTTGATGCTAAAGACGGGATCTTCAGAGACATCTGCCAGGATGTTTTGGCTTCGGAAACCACCAGGATTGGTAGCAAAGCCAACGAAGCAAGAGTTAAAGAGATGGTAAGGAATTTGATCAGCAAATACTGCTGAACAAAAATAAGGCAAATACGTGAGCACAAAAGCACAAGTTTACAAATAAAATTTGTGCCAATTTGCATGTAAGGAGGTGGTTTTTGGTGACGCTGATGCGAGCGTTCTCAAAGATAGATGAGGAAGGGCGAATCTCCATTCCCGACAATATACGCAGAGAAGTGGGGTTGAAGCCTGGCCAGTTGGTCGAAATTAAGGTGCAAGGTACGGTCCAGGCACAATACATAGTGATCCATAAGCGGAAGGCAGCAAGATAGAAAACGCAAATCCCAGGAATATTGTGAAGAGAAATTTGTGGACAATTTGCGCAGGTGGAGGGACTTTAAAAGACCATGCAGCAGAAGATGAGTGGTTTATCTGATATCAAAACTTCACAAAAAGCAAGGGTACATGCTATGCCCAAATCTGCAGAAGCCAGTTACCTGGATCTTTACATGCTCAGCAAAGAAAGGGACAGATTGGAACAGGAAAAATCTGTTGTGGACAAGAGAAAAGAGCAGCTGGAGGCCCACCTGGAGGATCTCAAACAACAAATAGAGACACTTAAGAAAGTTGTACCCCAAGAGGGTAGACAAATAGGAGGCAGAGAAGCGATTAAGAAGAAAGTTGCAAAGAAAGAGTGGAAAACGATGACTCTAGATTATTAAGTGGTGGTGATGTGATGGAGTGGAAATGGAAACGAGCTAAAATGAAACAAGAAGACGAATTACTGTGGAAGCCAATTAGATTAGATCAGAAAGGGAAATCATATAGTTGGGGTGGAGGGAAAAGAGTAGGCGAAATATTAAGAGACGAAGCATACAAATGCGCCTTTTGCAATGGAAGTGGAGAAAAACCAAGGGGTGCAAAATGCTCTGCGTGCAGGGGAACAGGAGAAGTCCGCCTTAAACCACCGGTAGTAATGTGTGCCTATTGTAAAGGAGGGGGAGAAGAGCACCCCAGAGCTAATGTTACCTGTACAGCATGCCGAGGTAAGGGTTTTATCTCTGTTAAAGAGCCCGTAGAGAGGTGTCCTCATTGTCGAGGGACAGGAGCTGATCCTCACAGTAAACTTTCTTGTATTGTTTGCCGAGGTGCAGGTGTTGTCACAGCAGAGGAATAGGTGACTAAGAGTGAAAGAAATAGATGTGCACGGTGCAGCAAGAAAAGAAATGAGCAGGGAAAAAGCGAGGATAATGAGGAAGAAACCAAAGCGCACCTCCATCTTGGAGCAAGCAGTACTGGAGTGGAAGAAGAGAAAGGAAAAGGAAAGAAGAGAAATAGAAGAAAGGAGAAGGGTTCAGAAACGAGAGGAGATGCTCACAATATCTTTGCAGGAGATAATCCCTCAGCCCAGGGCTTTGGATCATAAAACAGATGATGCAATGGAATGGAGACAATATAGTCCCTGGCAGAAAGAGGAGAAAAAAGAGAAAAGACCACTAAACGCTTCTTCTATATGGGTGTTTGCAAGAAAACTTATGGCCAGAGAATGGGCAAGGGCCTTAGGAAGAAGAAGAGAGGATGCCCGCATGGGCGCCTTAGAACGAGAAGCAGCCTGGTACAAGGGAAAGAAAGAAGAGGAGAAAAAAAGAATCGAGGAAGAAAAGAGGGGAATTGAAAGACAAAAAGAGATGTTAGAGGAATCTCTGCAAGTCTTTAGTGAAAGGCTTTTAGGGGCAAAAGAAGGTATTACAGCAGAACGGGCCGCAGAACTCCTTGAGGGTACCCTGGAAAGTGTAGGAGAGGTTATTGAGGTAGACTGGATAGAAGATGGATGTGTTGTTCATATTGAACCCTGGGAAGAAAAGAGATTGCGCAGGCAAAGACGAGATAATCTGCCTGTAATATATAAACTGAAGATTGATGACAGGCTGGGAATCGTGTCTTATGGACGAATTACCGGTGACATACCGTGTTCCGAGAAACCAAAAATAAAAGGTAATTGAGGGAGGTGCGAAGAATGGAAGGCGAAGTTACACCCATACTAATAGATCGAGACCAACCTACTTTTGTGAAAACGCCATATGTGAAAGATATAATCAAACGAGCTTTGACGTATGTCCAGGCTGGTTTTCCCATTCATTTTAGTGGTCCATCTGGAACAGGCAAGACAACCTTAGCTATGTATGTAGCAGCTCAAGTTGGTCGACCAGTAGTGTTGATCCACGGAGATGAGGAATTCGTTACCTCAGACCTGGTGGGTGGGGAATACGGCTATCGGAGAAAAAAGGTAGTAGACAATTTCATCCACTCTGTCCTAAAGACTGAAGAGGATATGGTCAGAAGGTGGGTGGATAATCGTCTGACGGTGGCCTGCAAGTATGGATTTACCCTTATTTACGATGAGTTCACCAGATCCCGTCCAGAGGCTAACAATGCCCTGTTATCAGTTCTCGAGGAGAAAATTCTTGATCTACCTGCGGCCCGGGAAGAGGAAAGCTACCTCCGGGTTCACCCAGATTTCTGCGCCATTTTCACTAGTAATCCCCAGGAATATGCAGGTGTTCACAAAGCTCAAGATGCTTTGAAAGACAGAATGATAAACATAAAGTTGGGTCATTATGACAGAGAGACGGAAATTGCCATAACTTGTACTAAGTCGGGTATTTCGCGTCCGGATGCTGAGAGAATTGTAGATATTGTCGAAGGTCTCAGAAAGATTCGAAAGAACGGATTCACCCCTACTGTGAGAGCCTGCATAATGATTGGCAAAGTGTTAAAGCTGTGCAAAGCTCGGGCGATTTCTAGCGATGAGAGTTTTGTCCAGGCTTGCCTGGATATCTTGGATTCAGAAGTATCCAGTCTTGTTGATGCTGATATCAACAAGGACACAATTAGAGAGACAGTGGTGGATTTGATTAAACAGTATTGTTAGCTCCGGAGTAGTTGGGGATAAAATGAACACAGCTCAGATGCATTTTGACCGGGGGAACAAGTTTAGAAACGAGGGCAAGGATGATCGAGCTATAGCAGAATATGAGAAAGCCGTAAAGTTAGACCCAAACTTAGCTGAAGCGCACAATAATCTGGGAATTATTTATAAAAACAAAGGGCAGTACGAGAAGGCTATAACAGAGTATAAGAAAGCGATACAGACTAACCCTAATTTATCTCAAGCTTATGATAATTTAGGGATTATTTATGTCAAGATGGGCTTGTATGGTCAGGCTATAGCAGCATACGAGAAAGCTTTAGAGATTAATCCCCATAATCCTCAGGCTCATAACAATCTAGGTATTGCTTATGATGATGAGGGGAAGTACGAAGCTGCCATAGAAGAGTACAAGAAGGCCATTCAACTTGATCCTAATTTGGGAGAGGCACACTATAATTTGGGAGCCATTTACGGCGTAATAGGTAGATATGACCAATCAATTAAGGAACTAAAGAGAGCCATAGAGTTGAATCCTCACGATGGGGGAATATATTACAATCTAGCTTTGACCTACAAGAATAAAGGCATGGTAGAGGAAGCGATAATAGAATATGAAAAGGCTATCCAGTTTGATCCCGATTTAATGGAAGCCCGCTATAATTTGGGGATGATTTATGAAAATAGAGGAGAGAAAGAGAAAGCTATGGAGGCCTGGAAAGGATATTTAGAGCTGGTTGCTCACAAGGATAATCGAGCCAAAGAGATAAGAGAGCATCTCAGAGGACCAAATGAACACGAAAGTAGGTAAAAAATGGGAGTTAGTGGCAGTGAATTAGAAGCCCTAAAGGCAGTTAAGGAAGAAGGGGGAAGGACTACCATACAGGCGGTAAGCCGCAAGATGAGGATAGATACCAATTACGCACGCCTTTTGTGTACATCTCTGGCTAGAGCCGACTATCTTGATCTGCTGGCTTCGGGAATACTCGTACTGACACCTAAGGGGAAGAGAGAGCTGGAAGGGAGGAAGGGGGAGCAGAGACTCGGATGATGGAGGAAGGTAAATATATTTACTGCATAATTGGAACAAATGAGGGAAGGAATTTCGGGCCCATAGGCATTGGAGATCGAGGCGATGGGGTATACACCATCGGTTATCAGGATCTTAGCGCGGTTATCAGTAATTCACCAATGACCAAATATGTTGTCAGCAGGGAAAACATGACGGCACATGAGAAGGTTATTGAAGAGGTGATGAAGGATTACAGCGTTCTACCTGTGAGATTCTGCACTGTTGCCACAAGCGCTGAGGAAGTTCGAAATCTTTTAAGGAAGAGATATACGGAGTTCAAAAATTTACTGAGAGATATGGATAACAAAACAGAACTCGGCGTGAGGGCTTTATGGAAAAATATGAACGCCATCTTCCAAGAGATTGTGGATGAGAACAAGAAGATTAAACAACTAAGGGAAAAGATAGCAGCAAAGCCTTCCGACCAGACCTACGCCGACAAGATAGCTCTAGGTGAAATGGTTAAAGCTTCCCTGGAGGCCAAGAAGGAGAGAGAAGGGAGAGAGATACTGGATGGTTTAAAGAAATCCAGCGTTGATTTTCGCACCAATAAGATCTACGGCGATAACATGATCTTAAATGCCGCCTTTTTAGTGGATAGGAGCCGGGAGAAAGAATTTGATAACCAGGTTGATGAATTAAGCACCAAGTATGATGGCAGAATAAAGTTCAAGTATGTGGGACCAGTGCCACCGTTTAACTTTGTTAACATAGTGGTAAAGTGGAAATAATTGACGTCGATCCAAGTCAAGGGAGGAGAGATGGGAGTAAGTGGTAGTCAATTGGAGGCTCTAAAGATAATTGAGGAGCAAGGGGGAGAAACCAGTGCTTATGCTGTAAGTCGCAGAATGAACATAGAGCCCAATTATGCTCGTTTCCTCTGTACTTCTCTGGCTAGGGCCGACTATGTTGGTGTGCTTCCTTCGGGAAAATTGAGAATTACAGTGAAGGGAAAAAGAGCTTTAGAAAAAAAGTAAAATAGGTTGAGTCGAAGAGCCACTAAATTTGGTATAGTTGTATTACCTAATTTATTTAATTAAAAGTTTTGGTTTAACCCCTATTCTTTGACAAGTAACAAGGAGTTGTGGTATCATTGTATTACATAAAGGTGGTGCCATGGCTTCCCTGGTAAAAAAGAAAGTTGGGAGGAAGTATTATTACTACATTGTAGAAAGCAAAAGGATAGACGGCAAACCGCGCATTGTCCATCAGGTATATTTGGGTTCGGTTGAAAATATTCTCAAAAGATTTGAAGAAAGAGCACAACGAAGCGGGAGAAACTGCGAATGCCAGATGTAGGTACTGCTAAGGGCATAAAGAGTGCTGATAATGTATTAGCTCTACGTGTATCGGAAGCATTGACCAAGGACGTCGGTAGAGGAATAGCCAGAATTGATCCTGCAGATATGGAGAAGATTGGAGTTCAAGTAGGAGATATTATCGAGATCAAAGGCAAAAGGGGAACTGTAGCCAAGGTAATGCCAACGTATGTAGAGAACCGCGGAAAGGGCATCATTCAAATGGATGGTCTGATTAGAGAGAATGCCCAGATTGGACTGGACGAAAAGGTCCTTATCCAAAAGACTTTTCACAAGCGAGCGGAGAAAATAGTTCTATCCCCCATGACTTTAATGAGAGCCATGAGAGGCAGCCGGGATATTGGATATATTGGAAGACTCCTTGAAGGTCTGCCTTTAACTGAGGGCGATAGAATAAGGGCTAACCTGTTTGGGGCCCGAAGTCAAGATTTTACCGTCATTTCCACCTCTCCCAAAGGAGCAGTTTTAATTTATCCTGAGACAACTATCAGGATAAGAGAAGAGGAGGCTGTCAGAGAGAAGGGGCTTAAAGTATCTTATGAGGATATTGGGGGGCTGGATAAGGAAATTCAAAGGATTCGAGAGATGATCGAACTCCCCTTAAGATATCCTCAAGTGTTTGAGAGATTAGGAATCGATGCTCCCAAGGGAGTTTTACTTCACGGCCCACCTGGTTGTGGGAAGACCCTAATTGCCCGTGTGGTAGCTAATGAGACAGATGCCTATTTTACCCATCTGAGTGGTCCAGAAATAATGCATAAATTTTATGGAGAGAGCGAGAGTCACCTCAGAAGCGTATTTGAAGATGCCTCAGTTCACGCTCCTAGCATAATTTTCCTGGACGAAATTGATGCAATTGCTCCTAAACGAGAGGAGATGGGCGGCGAAAGACAAGTGGAACGAAGGGTTGTTGCCCAGCTCCTGGCCTTGATGGACGGATTGAAATCCAGGGGACAAGTGATCGTCATCGGCGCTACCAACATCCCTAACGTGCTTGACCCGGCTCTGCGGAGACCAGGTAGATTTGACCGGGAGATTTCGATAAGTATTCCTGATAGGAATGGAAGGCTGGAGATACTTCACATCCATACCAGGGGGATGCCTTTAGCAGAGGATGTAGACCTGGAAAGGCTAGCTGAGATTACGCATGGATTTGTGGGAGCGGATCTAGAGGCATTATGCCGAGAAGCAGCCATGGTGGCCTTAAGAAAGATCATGCCCAAAATTGAGTTCGATATCGATTATATTCCCTATGAAACACTGCTAGAATTGCAGGTCACTATGGATAATTTCCTGGAGGCCTTAAATGAAGTGGAACCTTCGGCTATCAGGGAGGTGTTTACTGAAATCCCCGATGTAAGGTGGGACGATGTGGGTGGTCTTGAAGAGGCAAAACGGGTGTTAATGGAGACCATTGAATGGCCATTGAAATATGCAGAATTATTTGAGCACGCCAAGACTAAGCCGCCCAAAGGCATATTGTTATACGGTCCCCCGGGCACCGGAAAAACGTTGTTAGCTAAGGCAGTAGCCAGCGAAAGCCGGGTAAATTTCATTTCAGTTAAGGGCCCTGCTGTAATCTCAAAATACATAGGAGAAAGCGAAAAAGGGATTAGAGAGGTTTTCAGGAAGGCTAAGCAGGCTTCTCCCTGCATTGTCTTTTTTGATGAAATAGACGCCCTGGTACCGGTTAGAAGCGCCGGTGTGGGAGATTCGCACGTAACTGAGCGAGTGATTTCCCAATTTCTTACCGAACTCGATGGAATAGAAGAACTTAAGGGAGTAGTAGTTCTGGCGGCCACCAACAGATTAGACATTATTGATCCTGCATTGTTGCGTGCGGGGAGATTTGATTTTCTTTTAGAGTTACCCATCCCTGACGAGAGGGTAAGATTAGAGATATTTAAGGTTCACACAAGGGGGAAACCACTCGCCGAGGATGTTCATCTTGAAACCTTAGCTAATGCTACAAGTGGTTTGGTGGGCTCCGACATCGAGTCTATATGTAGAAAGGCATCTATGCTTGCCATAAGAGAGTTTCTAGACCAGAAGCCACAAGGAGATTATACAAAGTTTAAGATTGCAGCCAGGCATTTTGATGAAGCACTGAAGACGCAGATTGCGGCAGATAAAAACGTAGATTAACACAGATAAAAAATTAGCGGCAATCAGCGTTTGTGGAGGGGCAGAATGATGGCAAACGGAGGTAAACATATTTATTGCGTGATAAAGACCGATGAGGTGAGAAACTTTGGTTCTATAGGAATTGGTGGGCAGGGTGATGAGGTATGTACTGTTCCCCACAGAGATATCGCTGCGGTTGTCAGCGATTCACCGGTTATCTCCTATAGTTCCTTGAATAAAGAGGACTTGGTTCGCCAGTTGGCTGCCCATCAATCTGTAGTTGAGCAGGTTATGAAGGATTATACCGTTCTTTCCATCAAATTTGGTACTATTGCCAGGGATGTGGAGAACGTTAAGGAGATTTTGAAAAAGGCTTACACGGATTTTAAAAGTGCTTTAGAGAAGATGGATAACAAGGTGGAGCTCGATGTAGTAGCTTTGTGGAGTGATCTAAATTCAACCTTTCAAGAAATTGGAGAGAAGAAAGAAATTAAAGAGTTTAAACAAGAGATAATGAGAAAACCCACCGATCAAACTTACGAA
>NZ_BLRZ01000074.1 GCF_013281975.1 Candidatus Hakubella thermalkaliphila
CAGGAGCTATTAAGAAGTTACCCAAAGGTATATTTTTCTCCTTCTCCACATCCGCCCTCCTTATTCGGCCAGGACCCTTCTGGAGATAAAATTGGTGTAGACCTCTCCCTGTCTGAAGAAGGCATTGGCCAGTATCCGGCGATGAAAAGGGATGGTGGTTTTTATCCCCTCAATAATGATTTCAGAGGCCGCCCTCTCAGCTCTCTTGATAGCCTCCATGCGGTCCCTTCCCCATACAATTAATTTAGCCACCAGGGAATCGTAGTAGGGAGGTACCTCATAACCGGAGTAAAGATGCGAATCAGTGCGGACTCCGGGTCCACCAGGAGGAATAAAAAGGGACACTCTTCCCGGAGAGGGGGTGAAGTCGGCTTCTGAGTCTTCCGCATTTATCCTCAGCTCGATGGCATGTCCATTCATCCGTACCTCTTGTTGCTTCTGGTCAAGTTTCAGGCCCGCAGCAACGCGGATTTGCTCCTTTACCAGATCCAGGCCGGTCACCATTTCAGTAACCGGATGCTCCACCTGGATGCGGGTGTTCATCTCCATAAAATAGAATCTGCCTCCCGAATCCACCAAAAATTCAATGGTTCCGGCCCCCCGGTATCCCACCGCTCGGGCAGCTCTGACCGCCACCTCTCCCATCTCCCTTCTCTTCTTCTCCCACAGGAAGGGAGAGGGGGATTCTTCCAATAGTTTCTGGTGCCTTCTCTGTATGGAGCAGTCTCTCTCGCCCAGGTGAATGATATTGCCAAAATTGTCTGCCAGAATCTGAAATTCTATGTGCCGGGGTTCTTCCAGGTACTTCTCTATATATATTTCATCGTTGCCAAAACAGGCCCTGGCCTCACTTCTGGCCAGGCGAAGGGAAGAGAGAAGGTCTTTTTCGTTTTGAGCCAGCCTCATGCCTTTGCCCCCTCCTCCTGCCGAAGGTTTGATGATAACCGGATAGGAAATCTCTTTGGCTATAGCCACGGCTTCCTCATCTCCCTTGATGGGCCCGTTGGAGCCGGGCACTACCGGAACCTTCCCCTTTTTAACCAGCTCCTTAGCGCTGGCCTTATCCCCCATGGCCTGGATGGCCTCCCAGGGAGGGCCAATAAAGACAATTCCATTTTCCTCGCATAGACGGGCAAGCTCAGAGTTTTCAGCCAGAAATCCGTATCCAGGATGGATGGCCTCAGCCTCACTAACCTCTGCTGCACTCAGAATGTTAGTCATGTTCAAGTAGCTCTTCTGGCTGGGGGCCGGGCCGATGCAAATAGCTTCGTCAGCCATCTTTACATGCATACAATCTCGGTCTGCCTCCGAGTACACGGCTACCGTAGATACATCCAGCTCTTTACAGGCCCGGATGATTCTTACCGCTATCTCTCCTCGATTGGCAACAAGTATTTTTTTAAACATCTCTCCATCTCTGCTACAACCCGCTCCTTACAAGGGCCTGATCCAGAATAAGACCTGTCCATACTCCACTGGCTGCCCGTCTTCGACACAGATTTCCACTACCTCGCCCTCTATATCAGAAATGATCTCATTCATCAACTTCATGGCTTCTACCATACAAAGAGGTTGGCCCACCTCTATAATATCACCTACTTCCACAAAGGGGGGCTGCTCCGCAGCTGAAGTCCGGTAGAAGGTTCCGACCATCGGTGAGATCACCTTCTGCAGTTCCTCCTCCCCTAAAGGTACTTTCTTTTCGCCTCTCTCTGCCTCCCGAACCTGACTCCCTTCCCTGGTGCCAGGTGAACCTGGGCTTTTCCGTAAAGTGATCCTGAGATCTCCCTCTTCTACAATCATCTCCGCCAGGTTGCTATTCTCCATCAGCTTAATGACTTCTCTGATCCTGCCCAAATCCATCTGCGGCTCCTTATCTTCTTCTGCTAATTCTGGCGATGAGAAGGTACTTTCTCTGATACCTCTTTTACTTTCCAGAAAGCTGCGAGTGGCCTGAGGAAAGAGACAGTAGGACAGAACGTCCTTACTGCAGACAGCCAGATCTCCTATCTCCTGGGAGGCGACATCATAGAAGTCCGGAAGAAGGTCCGCCGGCCGGCAGTCTATCGGTTTTTCATCCTCCAGGACTTTCTTTTGAATATCTTCAGCCACGGGGCCGGGCGGCCTGCCGTAAAGACCCTTGACATAAGATTTCATCTCATCAGGCACCACGCTCCATCTCTTTCCGGTCAGCACGTTGAGAATAGCCTGGGTACCTATGATTTGGCTGAGAGGGGTGATGAGAGGTGGGAAACCTGCTTCGGCCCGCACTTTTGGTATTTCTTCTAACACTTCTTCCAATCTGGATAGAGCATCTTTCTCTTTCAGTTGAGCCTGGAGGTTGGAAATCATCCTCCCTGGAATCTGCTGAGAAAGCTGTTTCATCTGGATTACCGAGGCGCTCCCCCTCTCAAAACCCCTTTTTATCCTGATCTCTTCAAAATACTCGGCAATCTCATAGAGCCTCTCCAGATCAAGATGGGTATCATAGGGTGTATCTTTGAGAGCAGTTGCTATCATCTCTGTGGGAGGTTGGGAGTTACCAGAAGCCAGGGGAATAGAGACTGTGTCAATGGCATCCACCCCCGCTTCAATAGCTTTAAGGTAGTTTATAAGGGCCAGCCCACCGGCATAGTGACAATGAAGCTGAAGGGGCAAAGAGAAGTTTTTTTTCAGCTCCTGAATCAGGGAATGAGTGCGGGAGGGGGAAAGGAGAGCCGTTCTGTCTTTGATGCACAGAGAGTCGATACCCATATCCACTAACTGGTGGGCTATCTCCAGGTAATGTTCCAGGGTGTGCACAGGACTGATGGTATACACCACAGCTCCCTGGACATGAGCTCCAGCCTCTTTAGCCGCTTCTATAGCGGTCCTGAAATTGCGGACATCGTTGAGAGGGTCAAATATCCTGAAGATGTCGATACCATTTTTGGCCGCTAACTTGACAAACTTATGGACCACGTCATCACTATAATGACGATACCCCACCAGGTTCTGTCCCCGCAAAAGCATCTGAAGAGGCGTCTTGGGGACCCGCTCTTTAATGGCTCTCAGCCTCTGCCAGGGGTCCTCCTTCAAAAAGGTAAGGCAGGCATCGAAGATGGCTCCTCCCCACACTTCTATAGAGCTAAAGCCGATTTGGTCCATTTGGGGAAGTATGGGCAGTATGTCCTCGGTCCTCAGGCGGGCCAACCAAAGGGACTGATTGCCATCCCGTAAGGTGGTATCGGTGATCTTAATCGGTCTATTTTTCAATAGCGCCTCTTTCACTATGAGCCAGGTAGAACCTGGGTTCCCATTTCCTGCCTGGCAGGTGATCAAGTCCCTGGCGACAACAGGTAGAAAATAGATTGCCCATGGTTCGAGGGTGCGGCCCCCGAATGACAAATTAGGTAGAAATTTTAGTCAGCATTTTCATGGTTCGGGGGTGATGGTCACATCATGACATCAAATCAGGTTCATATCCTGGTCACATACTCGCCAGTCCGGGTATCCACTTTAACCACGTCCCCTTCTTCGATAAACATGGGAACATTGACCACCGCTCCTGTCTCCAAAGTGGCTGGTTTGTTTCCGGCAGTGACCGTATTCCCCTTGAAGCCCGGCGCTGTATGTACCACCCTTAATTCCACAAAAAGAGGTATGTCCACTGAGATAGGCTGATTTCGGTAAAACACCACGTAGACATTCTCATTTTCTTTGAGATACTTCTCCTGCTCCCCCACGATCTGCCCGGACAACTTCAGTTGATCGTAAGTCTCTAGATCCATAAATACAAAACCGTCCTGCTCCCGGTAGAGAAACTGCATCTCCCGTTTGTCCAAAATGGCCAGCTCCACTTTCTCATCGGCCCGGAAGGTCTTTTCAATAACTGCTCCTGTATCCAGATTGCGAAGCCTGGTGCGCACAAAGGCTCCCCCCTTACCCGGCTTGACATGCTGAAAATAAAGGATGTTGTATAAAGTCCCTTCTAAATCGATAGTCATACCATTTTTGAAATCGTTAGTTGATATGGACGGCATCCTCTCCTGGCTCCTTCTTCCCTACGCCCCTATATCCTGTACTCTATGTAGACCTACAAAACATATAATTCCTTTGGCGTCTGAGAGATAATCTCACCGCCATCTTTCTTTACATAGACCAGATCCTCGATCCTCACTCCGCCAAAACCAGGTAGATAGATCCCCGGTTCAATGGTAATGACCATCCCTTCCTCCAGAAGTCCATTGGAGGTAGGCGACAGTCGGGGTGCCTCGTGGATTTCTAGCCCTACTCCGTGGCCCACTCCATGTCCAAAGCTGGATCCGTAGCCCTTTTCCTCGATAACAGCTCGAGCTACGCGGTCTACCTTCCGGCACTCCTGACCCGGCCTGACCTCCTCCAGAGCTCTCAATTGGGCCTCCAGCACGATGTTGTAAATCTCCATCAGCTTCTCGGAAGGTTCTCCCACTGTGGCCATTCTGGTCATGTCTGAGTGATATCCCTGGCATACCGAGCCAAAATCTATTTTGATCATGTCTCCCTGGCAGATTCGTTTGTCTGTGGCCACAGCGTGAGGCATGGAGGATCGGGTGCCGGAAGCAATGACGGTCTCAAACCCTACTCCCTGAGCATCCATCTTTTTTATCACATACTCCAGCTCGTTGGCAATATCTATCTCCCTTGCTCCCACCTCTATCATTGCCAGAAGCTGAGGAAAAACCTTATCATTGATGTCGGCAGCCTCCCGGATCCTCTCCAGCTCCTCCTGGTCCTTAACCTGCCTGAACTTTTCAATGAAGCCTCTCAGGGGACAGAGCTCAACCTGCGTCAGAGACTCCTTCAGTTTTCGATAACGGCTGAAGGGGATGCTATCCTCCAAGGCCATTTTCCGGATCCCTTCTTCCCTGACTAGCTCTAAAACATCTCTCTCTGTGGGATGCTTCCATTGGTAGAGGATAAATTGGGGAGCTTGCCTCCTGGCCTGCTCCAGGAAACGAAAATCAGTCAGAAGGTACTGCCTCTCCGGAGTGATTAACAAGTTGCTCCCGGAGTGAGAGGCGCAGAACCCACTCAGGTAGCGAACATTTACCTCCTGGGAGATAAGAATGGCCTCAAAGCCCTTCTTTTCGATCTCTTCTTTAGCCCTCTCTAACCTGTTCTTCATAGACCCAGACCTGTTTGTCAATCTCTATATGGGTGATACTTTGCTATTAGACGATCTTTGGTAGGATTTCGTTTGGATGAGGACTTATTAGTGCAATAGGTGTTGACGGTTCATGCAGATGGCGACCTTCGTCTTTGATGAAGATCCAGCCCGGCCAGTAGCGAGAGCTCATAACCGTAACTTCCACATCCAGAGATAACCCCATCTACCACGGGGGAGATAACTGAGGTTCTCCTCCACTCCTCTCTGGCATATATGTTAGAAATATGAACTTCTATCTTAACCATATCGGCTGCAGCAAGAGCGTCCCTCAAGGAATAACTGTAGTGAGTGAGAGCCCCGGGATTAATGATTAATATGTCTGTCTGGCCTATGGCCTGGTGAATGCGGTCAATAATCTCGCCCTCGTGATTAGATTGAAATAATTCCAACTTCACTTCTTTCTCCCGGCAAAGAGTGTTAAGTCTCTCTTCAATATCCTTCAGGGAAGCCCGGCCATATAGGGGCTCCTCCCGAATACCCTGAAGGTTAAGATTAGGTCCATTGATAACCAGGGCTTTAGTCATGAGCTCATTCCTCCTGAGTAGCTAATAGCGATTTCACTACTATCTCCTCTGGTACACCCTCTACCACTACTGGTCTGCCCACCTCTTCTAATAGGACAAACCGATTAGACGTCCCATACTTCTTGTCCAGGAGCATGGCCTCAAGAAGGGCGCTTATCTCCACCTGGGGGAGCTTTATCGGCAATCCGGCCCGTGAGATGACTCTTCGATGCAGCTCCACATCATCCCGGTTCAGCTTACCCAGATGGTGAGCCATCTCTGCAGCCACTATCATACCCACGGCTACTGCCTGACCGTGGCTGACCGCACTATAGCCAGTCACCTTTTCAATAGCATGGCCAGTGGTATGCCCGTAGTTGAGAATCATGCGATATCCCGCTTCCCTTTCATCCTGAGAAACAACCGCAGCTTTGATTCCGGCACATCGAGCTATCAGTCTGATCCTTTTCTGGCCGGAAAGTCCTTTTTTCAGACCATCTTCCGCCAGGAGAAAGTCTAAGATCTCCGGATCAGCGATAAAACCATACTTAATTACTTCGGCCAGGCCGTTAAGGAACTCCCGGCGGGGCAGGGTGTCTAGCAGGCCTGGATCTATCAGAACCGCTCTGGGCTGGTAGAAGGACCCGATGAGATTTTTGCCCTCTCTGTGGTCAATGCCCACCTTACCTCCGATACTGCTGTCGACCTGAGCCAATAAGGTAGTGGGAAACTGAATGACAGGTACTCCTCGCTGATAAGTCGCGGCTACAAAACCAGCCACATCTCCCACTATGCCTCCTCCCACAGCAACCAGGGGCTCATGACGGTGCGCTTTCTTTTCAATCAACTGATCGTACAAAAATGATACCGTCTCCAGATTTTTATATCTCTCCTCGGCCCTAAAGGGGATTATTTCCCACCTGAGTCCTGAGGCTTCAAGAGTAGCCCTGAACCTTTCACCGTGCAGGCCAAGTACATTCTCATCCACGATTACAAACACTCTCTCCGCTTTAGTCACTGCCTTGATCTCCCTGCACCAGTGCTCCACAAGTCCTTCTTCGATGATTATTTCATAGGACCGATCTTTTAGATTGACGATAATTGTCTCCCTAAGGTTCAACTTCTTTCACCAGCTTTCGGTAGTTTCTTATGATCAGGTCAGCAATTTCCTCTGCACTCATGTTCTTGACCTCTACTACCTGATCTGCCGCAGTCAGGTATTTCTTCTCCCTCTCCTCCCACAACTCCTTTATCCTCTTCCCCCGCTCCTTTTCCTGCAGGAGGGGCCTGTCCTGATCCAGAGTAAGTCTCTCCTCCAGTCCCGAAAGGGGAAGGGAGAGAAGAAAGATCAAGCCAGATCTTTTAAGCCTTTCCACATTCTGGGGATCCAGAACAGCACCTCCACCGCAGGCAATCACCTGGTCTTCCCTCTGGCAGATCTCCTCAATGCACTCTCTTTCCAGTTTTCGGAAGAAATCCTCTCCTTTTTGAGCAAAAATCTCAGCTATGGTCTGTCCTATCCTTTTTTCTATTAACGTATCACAGTCAACAAAAATTCGGCCCAGTTTTTGAGAGAGAACCTCCCCTACAGTGGTTTTTCCAGCGCCCATGAAGCCGATGAGAACTATGTTCTTCATCTCCATCTTCTCCCCACCACTTCTTCAGGTCAGCCTTCTCTCTATTTGGTCCTTGTACCTGGAGTAGCTTTCCTTGAGCTGGGCCAGGGAATCACCTCCGAACTTCCTCTGAACCGCATTGGCTATTTCCAGGGCCACCACGGCCTCGCCCACCACAGCAGCACTGGGCACAGCACATACATCAGCCCTCTCTTGGAAAGCCCTGACCTCCTCTTTGGTGACCAGGTCAACGCTCCGAAGAGGTTTGGCCAGAGTAGAGATGGGCTTCATGGCTGCCCGCACTACCAGGGGCTGCCCGTTGGTCATCCCTCCCTCCATTCCTCCAGCCCGGTTGGTAGAACGGTAGATACCTTTTTCCTGGCAGTAGAAGATCTCATCATGGTAGGCAGAGCCTCGCAGGCTGGAACCTCTGAACCCCAGCCCAATCTCCACTCCTTTGACTGCTGGAATGCTCATCACTGCTCTGGCGATCCTTCCATCCAGCCGCTCATCCCACTGGACATAACTACCCAGCCCCGCTACAAGACCAGTGGCGATCACCTCAAAGATCCCTCCTACCGAATCACCGTCCTCTCTGGCCCGGTCTATCTCCTGCATCATCAATCTGGAAATCCTCTCATCCATGCAGCGAACCGGGGAGCGGTCTATCATCTTCTGATCCAGCTCCTGTGGCTCTATCTCTCTTCCCAGCTCCACCTCTCCGATAGAAATAACGTGGCTGAAGATCTTGATGTCCAGCTCCAGAAGAAGCAGCCTGGCCAGAGCTCCTGCGGCCACCCGGGCCGCTGTCTCCCGGGCACTGGATCTCTCCAACACATCCCTGATATCATCCAGATCGAATTTTAGAGCTCCGGCCAGATCAGCGTGGCCAGGCCGGGGTCTGGAAACCTTCGCCTCTCTATACCCTGCAGACTGAAACTTCCGCTGTTCCTCACCTCCAGCCCCAGCCTTCTCTTCTCCCTCACCTCCGGTCCGGACCTTCTCCTCTTGCTGACCCTTGGCCCAGATGGCCATAATGTCCTTCCAGTTTTCCCAATCCCGGTTGTAAATGAGGGCGGCGATGGGGCTGCCCGTAGTAATACCTCTCCTGACTCCAGAAAGAATCTCGATGCGGTCCTCTTCGATCTTCATTCTTGTACCTCGCCCGTAGCCCAACTGTCTCCGGTGAAGCTCAAGAGTAATAAAATCCTCTGACAGGCTTACTCCAGAAGGGTATCCATCCACTATAAGGGAGAGAGCTTTCCCATGAGACTCTCCTGCCGTCAAAAAACGCAATGCTTCTCCTTCGCCAGATCCATAGTTTGAAGCCAATCTACACTTATAGTATAAAGAACCTTATGCTCTTCATCGAAATATATAGAAAATAGACACTTCCCAAGCCAAGAAGTGTCCTCCCACCTACCTAAAGTCTCTATATCCAAAGCTATTTATCGTTTAAGAAAAAGCCGTGAGTTAATTCGTCCTTCAGAACAAGCTGCTTTATACAGCTTTTCTTAGTACTTTGTATTCCACAGGAAACAGACTTTCTAAATTCACACGCCTTGAAGCATCAAGAATCTCAATTCCTATGATTTTGTCACTTTCGCCGATATCCAGGACAATATCTTCAGAGACTCGAATATTTCTCACCTCTTGCCTTCTATTGTCTAGACGAATGTAAAGAAGGTCCGTTTTGTCGTTATAGAGAATGTTCATTTTGTGCCTCCCATTTTCCGTAGAATACATAAACCGTGACAGTTACATTTACATTTTCTTCAATAGTATAGAACACTTCGACCCTTTTTTGCGCATAATATTTGTTGTGCCGGGTATTCTTAAAATCATAGATCTTCGCTTTCCCCATGCGTCCATAAATGATTATCTGGAATTAAGCAGTTTTCTGGAGCTCCTTTTCCAGACGCTCTTTGATCCACATTCTGATCATGGTTTGATAGCCGAGACCTTTCCTGCTGGCCAGGCGTTTAAGATCCGCCAGGGCTTTTTCGTCAATACGCATTGAAATAGCTCTCTTTGGACGAACGTCTCTAAAGGGCTCTTTTACTTCTTCCATTTCGCCCCAAAATTCAGAAACGTCATGAGTGTGCCAGAAATGGGCGATCTCTTCGTCAGTCATCTTACTAAAGTCTGGAAGTTTTGCTTTTTCAATCGCTGCTCTTGTAGCCATCTTGCTCATCTCCTATAAAGCTTCTTTTCGCTTTCTGTCATTGGTCTCGTAATCCGGCAGGCCTCCTGTCAGGAGCCATGTTCCTTCTGGTTATATTCTCCCACCTAACTAAAGTCTCTATATCCAAAGCTATCACGACAAAACGGACCTTCTTTACATTCGTCTAGACAATA
>NZ_BLRZ01000075.1 GCF_013281975.1 Candidatus Hakubella thermalkaliphila
GAAAGTATAGAGCAGCTTTTCACTAATCTGATTGGAAACGCAGTTAAATATACTCTCCGGTTTGAGCGGATTTTTCACTAAGACTCACCTCCTCGGATCTCTTGCGCCACTTTGGTGATATCAATCTCTGCCGGGCACCAGGTAATACAACGGCCACACCCTACACATCCAAAGAGACCATACTGATCCAGGGAATAGCTAAGCTTGTGGCACACAAATTGTTTCATCCTGGTGGCCTGCTCTTTGCGAAAATTTCCCCCACTGACAGCCGCAAAATCCAGGACCTGACAGGAATCCCAACTCCTGATACGCTCCACATTCTTCAGAGACATGTCCACCTGATCCACCACGTTATAGCAATAGCAAGTAGGGCAAACCATGACGCAGTTGGCGCAACCCAGACACTCTTCTCCCACCTGGGGCCAGTAGATATGACCCAGGTTTGCTCTCAGTATCTGAGGAAGGTCTTTAGTGTTGAGTCTTTTGCTCATCTGCTCCCTGGCTACCCTTATCTTCCTGAGTTTGAGCATGGCATCGGAGATCTGAGCGTCTTCCAGCCCGATCCGCTCCACGATCTCTACTCCCGCCTCGCTCCCCACATCTACGGTGTACCTATCCCCCAGGTTAGTGAGAAGGAGGTCATAGCCCTCTTTGAGCTCGGGACCAGTGTCCATGGAAGAGCAAAAACAGTTCTCTCCTACTTCAGTACAATTCAGACCTACAATGAAGGTCTTCTCTCTTCTGGCGTTGTAGTAAGGATCCTGGAAGTCATGGTTGAAAACCTTATCCAGATACAGAATGGCATGGACATCACAGGGTTTCACCGCCATCAGAACCTGCTTTCTGTCCGGGATAGACTCCTCAGCCAAAAAGCCGTCTCCAATGTGCCCGGAGAGAATGATCTCCCTGGGCCGGTGAAGATACTTTTTGGGAGACATCATGCTATTTACATAGTAGTCCAGCTCAGTGGCCTGGGCGATGCGGCTAAAAACCACCTGGCCGTCCTTTCTTACCGGGCCGAAGATGTTATGTTCATCGGCAAGAGCCTCGACCAGACGGTGCATATCTTTCTTTTTTAGCAGGACCGTATCTCCCACTTTTCGCTTTCCGACCAACTGGTTTGCCAATTTTTGCTTACCTCCTCTTGATGTCTACAACTTTGTGCTCTTCGATCTCCATACCAATAACCTCTGTTTCTTCACCCCCTGATGAGTGTTGTTCCGAATCTTGGGCTGCCAGAGGCAGATGAACGGTGAACGTGGTTCCCTTCCCGACTTCACTTTGCACCGAAATATCACCTTTATGAACGTCTACGAAGCTCTTAACTATAGATAATCCCAGGCCTGTGCCCACTTTGGCAAATTGAACTGCATTGGGAGCCCGGTAGAATTCGTTGAATATCTTAGGTATGTCCTCAGGAGGAATGCCTATTCCGGTATCGGATACCTGGATGCGGAGATACTCATTTTCCGAAACTGCCCTTATGGTAACCCGCCCTCCTCGGGGAGTATATTTAACTGCGTTTCCAATCAGATTAGTGAAAAGCTGCTCTATACTTTCCCGATCCCCCAGAACCGGAGGGAGGGTGGAGGGAATTTTGGCTTCCACTACTACATTCTTATTCTCGAATCGGGCCCGCAAAAGGCCAATTACCCTTTGCACCGCCTCCGGGATATTAACCTTCTCCATCCGCCCCTCCAGCTTGGCTTCTCTGCTGCGGGACAGGATCAAGAGGTCGTTAAGGAGCTTAAGCAGCTCCCAGGTTCTGCTTTCTGCTCGTTCCACCATCTCTCTGGTTTTTCCCGAAACCTCACCTGTCAGTCCCTCCAGAACCACCTTAAGGATACTCTGAACGGCAGCCAGGGGCGCCCTCAGCTCGTGGGAGACCTTGCGCAAGTACTGAGACTTTATCCGATCCGCCTCATTCAGCTTGTCGTAGGCGAGTTGCAACTCCTCGGTCTTGCCCCGCAACTCCTTGGTTAAGGAAACAGTCTGCCGCTCCTTCTCCCTCAACTGCCTGACTATGGAAGTAGCCATATATACGGAAATGTAAATAGTGCTGGTAAAAACAAAAAGAGAGGCCAGGATGAATCGCCAGTCCTGGTAAAGTTCCTGGGAAATAAAACCGGTCAGATGAACATGGGGAATCAGGCCGTAATACTCCAAAGCAACAAGACCTCCCAGCAAGGCCACTGCAAAGGTTGCCTGCAAGTAGCTGGCTCTGACCGAAAGAAGTATGCTGGCAATGATCATGTGAAAGATAAAATAGCCCTACAACGTCATTTACCTGAATACATACAATATGTTGTGGTTCAATTAAAGAAATTACCCTACATATTGAACCAAGATTCTTAAGTATCGCTGTAGGGATAGAAGAAGAAGGGATTCTCTATACCTCCTGAGAAGTGGATAAGAGCAGTCAGAGCCAACAGATCTAGAGTAATCTGTAGGTTGACCAAAATGGTTGCTTGAGGAAACCGTAGAAAAATCCTCCTGGCCCTCTCTGGCCTGAGAGAGACAAAAAAAATAAGATTGTAGAGAAGAATGATGCCTGCTATCAGATACAGGGTAGAGGCAGGTAGTCCGATCTGGAGCACATTGCTGGCAAAAGCAACAGCAGCTATCACCCCTGCTGCGCCTATCCATCTAAGGCGGACCATCCATCCGATCCTCTCAGCCAGATCTGCACCGTGGTAGCTGGTATCAGCCATTAAGTTACCCCCTAATTTACTCAACCTCACGGTTAGAAGATACTCCTTTGCTCAAGCGGTGGCCTCTAGGGGTTCAAGGGTAACCATAATGTTTTCACGTTCGTAGGTCATGGCCACATAAGGACAGTTAGGAAATTCTCTCCGCCTTTGCAGTATCATCATCTATTTCTTCAGAAGATTGCCCACCTTTTCCAACAGGTCAGCCGGCTGAACTGGCTTGTCGATGAAGCCCTGAACTGGCAGGAACTCTCCCGGCCCATAGGTAGCATCGCTCATTTCCAGGTAGAGTCTCATCTCCGTCTTCTCGTGAATGGCGCTGACGATGAGAATGGGAATATCCTGATACTCCTCCTCCATATCGTTCCGCAATTTCCAGGCGAAATGAAACCCTTCGGTTCCCTCCGGCATCATTACGTCCAGGATAATGAGATCCGGCTTCTCCGACCTGACTTTGGTGAGACCATCGTCGGCGCTGTCTGACGATACTACCTGGTAGGACTTGCTTTCCAGAACCAACCTCATGGATTCCACCATATCCGGGTCATCTTCAACAATAAGGATTTTTTGCATGCTCCTTCATTTACTTTTCCTCCCTACATTTTCTTGATTATGATCTTGGTACTCTCATATTAACTCACCAGACTAATTCCATCCAATCATAACTTCTTTTACCTCGGTTAGTCTACCCCCTGCTTACAATAATAAAAAGAAATTTTTCACAATCAGCATGAGAAATATATCACAAATAGGAGACCCTGGCTAGACTGCCGGCAAATAATTTTGTTACAATCACTAGAGAACTGGGTAGAAAATAGTCAGCATTTTCGTGGTTCGTGAGTAATGGCTCCATCATGGTGAATTGCTCAGAAAATAGCCCTTTGATCAAGTGGCAGCCTCCATGGCTCAATAGCAACCTTATTTCCATGCCTCATGGCAATAGCCACCAAAATAATTACATAGAAGAATCCAGGTTCTGTAACTCAAAATTTTATCCTTTTCTTGGATCCTACAGAATGTCATGATGGAACGATATCGAATAAGAATCAAAGGAATAGTCCAGGGAGTAGGTTTTCGCCCCTTCGTCTACCAACTGGCCAAAAGGCACGGGCTGGCAGGGTGGGTGTCCAATACCTCTCAAGGAGTTCTTATTGAGGCTGAGGGAGAAAAGGAAGAGCTGACTGCCTTTGTCCAGGCTCTCTCTCGGGAAGCTCCTCCTCAGGCGGTAGTGAAGTCCGTAAATTGGGAATCACATCCTCCTGCGGACTTCTGTGATTTCACTATTCGAGAGAGCATAAAGAAGGAGGGCCAATTCGTCCTCATCTCTCCAGATATAGCCACCTGCGCTGAATGCTTGATAGAGCTCTTTGATCCAGCCGACAGACGCTACCGCTATCCTTTTATCAACTGCACCAACTGTGGCCCTCGCTTCACCATAATTGAAGAGATCCCCTATGACCGGGCCTCTACAACCATGAAAAATTTTACCATGTGTCCCCAGTGCCAGGCCGAGTACGACAATCCCATGAGCCGGCGCTTTCATGCCCAGCCCAATGCCTGTCCCCGGTGTGGCCCAACTCTTATCCTTCAGGCGCCTGACGGATACGCGTTCACAACCGATCCCATCAAGACAGTTGTCCATCTTTTGAAAAAAGGACATATCCTGGCCATTAAAGGCCTGGGAGGCTTTCACCTGGCCTGTGATGCCACCAATGACCAGGCCGTTACGGCTCTCAGGACTCGTAAGCATCGCTATGCCAAGCCCCTCGCCCTTATGTTCCCAGATCTGGAGACCATCAAAAAGCACTGCAGGGTGAGCTCTGCCGAGGCTGAGGCTCTTTCCTCTTCCCGAAGACCCATCGTCCTTTTAAAAGATAGGGGAACCGGGGTGATCAGTGGTCAGGTAGCTCCAGGACAGAGATATCAGGGAGCCATGCTTCCCTATACTCCTCTTCACCACCTGCTCCTGGAGGAATCGAAAATGATCCTGATCATGACCAGCGGCAACATAAGTGAAGAGCCCATAGCTACAGATAATTTAGAAGCCCTAAAAAGACTGGAGGGAATTGCCGACTACTTTCTCCTCCATGACCGGGACATTTATGCTCGCTATGATGACTCGGTAGTCCGAGTAATAGAGGGCCAGGAAGTTCTGGTGAGAAGATCCAGGGGCTATGCTCCCTACCCCCTTTCATTACCCTTCTCTTCCACCGAGACTCTAGCCTGCGGAGCGGAGCTCAAAAACACCTTCTGCCTGACCAAAGAAAACTATGCTTTTCTCAGCCAGCACATCGGGGATCTGGAAAACTGGGAGACCTTCCAACATTTTGAGAACACCCTCAAGCTGTATCAGAGACTTTTTCGGATAAAACCGAGCCTGGTTGCTTATGACCTCCATCCCGACTACCTGTCCACCAAATATGCCCTGAATCTGGAAGGAGTCCAGAAGATAGGCATCCAGCATCACCATGCCCATGTAGTAAGCTGCATGATGGAGAACGGCCTGAAAGACCGGGTGATCGGCGTAGCCTGTGACGGGACCGGATACGGAGTTGACGGAACAATCTGGGGATGCGAGTTTCTTCTGGCTGATTGGAAAGATTTTGAACGGCAGGGACATTTGCTTTATATTCCTATGCCGGGCGGCGCTCTGGCCATCCAGCGGCCCTACCGAATGGCCCTGGGTTATCTGTACCAGCTATTTCCAGACCGTTTCGAGGCACTGAGGCAGGAGTTTTTCGGAAAGACTGATCCGGAGGAAGCCCGTCTGGTCAGGCTCCAGATAGATAAAAATCTGAATTCCCCCCTGACTTCCAGTTGTGGGCGGCTTTTTGACGTAGCTTCCGCTCTGCTGGGAGTAAGGCTGGTCTCCGAATATGAGGGGCAGGCTGCCTGCGAGCTGGAGATGGTAGCTGATGAAAAGACGGAAGAGAGCTATCCCTTTGAGATCAAAGAGGATGAGGATAGATTGGTCATAGATCCTACCCTCACCATCTCTGCTATAATGGACGAGGTGAGAAAGGGCAAAAAGAAGGATCTCATCGCCGGCGCTTTCCACAACACCGTAGCGGAGTTCATCACCGAAACTTGCCTCCGTTTACGAAGAGACTCCAGAATAGATCGGGTCGTTCTGAGCGGTGGAGTCTTTCAAAACGTCCATCTGGTGACCAAATTGAAACAGAGATTGGAGAGAGAAGGCTTTCAGGTCTTCACTCACAGACTTGTCCCCACCAACGATGGGGGCATTTCTTTGGGACAGGCAGTGATAGCCAATGCTAAACTGGGTATCGCAAGATAACAATACAAACGAGAGATTATACAAATCACCCATGCGGCGCACCGCACCACGTCGCATGAAAATTGGTTATTTTCAAGGAAGAGAGGCCTATCCTGTCAGCCCTATACTCTGCCAAAATTATTGCTTCCTTTGCCGAAAGGAGTGACGTTATGTGCCTGGCCATACCTGGCCGAGTCATAGAAATAGATGGAGACCAGGCGGAGGTGGAAATAGGTGGGATCATCCGCAGAGCCAGCCTGGCTCTATGTCCCCCCGTGAGAGTGGGACAATACGTCCTTCTCCATGCCGGATTTGCCATCCAGGTAGTAGATGAAGAGGAAGCCCAGGAGACCCTCAGGCTTCTGCAGGAGATAGGGGACATAGGTGAAATTAGTTAGCGAATTTCGAGATCCTCAACTGGCGGCCCACTTGATCAAAGCCATGTATCGTACTTCCCGGAGAGCAGTCAGTCTGATGGAGGTCTGTGGCACCCACACGGTGGCCATATCCAAAAATGGACTCCGCCAGATGATTCCTTCCCCCATATCCCTTCTCTCCGGACCGGGGTGTCCGGTCTGTGTGACTTCCAACCGTGATCTGGACAAAGCCATAGCTGTGGCTCGGCAGCCAGGGGTCATACTGGCTACCTTCGGAGACATGATGCGGGTCCCTGGTTCCTATTCCAGCCTGTCCAAGGAGAGGGCGGAGGGCTGCGATGTGCGGGTGGTCTACTCCACTATGGATGCTCTGAGAATAGCCGAAGCCAATCCGCACCAGAAGGTGGTCTTCTATGGAGTTGGCTTTGAGACTACCTCACCTACTATAGCTGCCTCCATCCTGGAAGCCAAGAAACGGGGGATTACCAACTACCTGGTGCTGAGTGTGCATAAGCTTATCCCGCCAGCCATGAAAGCTCTCCTGGACTCCCCAGAGCTCAACCTCCATGGTTTTATTTGCCCGGGACATGTCAGCGTGATCATTGGCAGCCGACCCTACCAGTTCATTTCTGAGCAATACCACCTGCCCTGTGTGATAAGTGGCTTCGAGCCCCTGGACATACTTCAGTCCATTCTGATGCTGGTGCAGGCACTGGAAACCGGCCAGGCTGCTGTCCATATTCAATATCGCCGGGGAGTGCGAGAGGAAGGAAACCCAGTGGCCCTCCGCACCCTGGATCAAGTATTTGAGGTGGGGGATGCGGAATGGAGAGGGTTGGGCCTGATACCAGAAAGTGGTCTTAAAATACGGAGGAAGTACAGATCCTGGGATGCGGAAGAGTTTCTAGATCTGGACGTTCCTGCGCCTCGAAAAGCCCCAGGCTGCCTCTGTGGAGATATTCTGAGGGGGATTAAAAATCCCTTTGATTGTCCCCTCTTCGGGGGAAAATGCACGCCCGAAAGTCCGGTAGGGCCCTGTATGGTTTCCAGCGAAGGAACTTGTGCTGCTTATTACCGATATGAAAGATATAGAGTACAAGATGAGGACCGGGGGCGGCGAGGAGAGGTTCCTCAACTCAAACCAGCAGGCTAAATAGACTTGCCCTTTGTGAACTCTCTGTTAGCTAAAGCAAACAGCTTCTACAGAGTCCGCGAACTTTTTAATTTAACGTCAGCAGCATCGGGTTCATCGGTTGGGTCTCAACCTCCACCGAGCAGTTTCTCGCTACCTCGATCCGAGGAACTGACGACCTTAGGTATGACAAAATGTAGCATATTAAGCACAGAACGTCAAGCAGCATTCCCCATGTCGCCTAAAGGCGACAGTCCCCTGCCGCATTCTTTATGGCATGCCTGGACCAAATCTATTTGAAGAAAAGAGGAAACTATAAACGTGGATCGAATCCTTCTGGCTCATGGCAATGGAGGGAAACTGGGCTACGAGTTGATCAAAAGCCTTTTCCTGGCCAGTTTTAACAATCCCGTCCTGGCCCAATTGGATGATGCGGCCCGGATAGAGATCGCTTCTGGACATTTAGCCATCAGTACTGATTGCTATGTGGTCAACCCGCCATTCTTTCCTGGCGGGGATATCGGCAAGCTAGCTATCTGCGGCACCGTCAACGATCTCTCCATGAGAGGAGCAAAACCTCTCTATTTGACCGTGGGCTTGATCATCGAAGAGGGTTTTCCTCTTCCGGACCTGGAGACTATTACTGCCTCCATGGCTACCACGGCAAATGAGGTCGGTGTTCAGATAGTGGCCGGTGATACCAAAGTGGTGGAGAAGGGAAGTGCCGACCGTATCTTTATCAACACAGCGGGGATAGGAATGATTCCGGAGGGCATCAATGTATCCGGTGCTAACGCCAGACCGGGAGACAAGGTCATCTTGAGTGGCACCATAGGAGATCACGGGATTGCCATCCTGAGCTGCCGGGAAGAATTGGCCTTCAGAACCACTTTAGAAAGCGACTGTGCCCCCCTCAACCAACTGGTGAGCCAGATCCTCCAGGTCTGTCCCCATCTCCACTGTCTACGGGATCCCACCCGAGGAGGCCTGGCTACTACCCTTAATGAGTTGGCCATTCAGTCTCAGGTGGGGATGGTGATTGAGGAAGCTCGCATACCTGTGCGGGAAGAGGTCCAAGGAGCCTGTGAGATGCTGGGGCTTGACCCTCTCTACCTGGCCAATGAGGGAAAACTGGTGGCTATAGTCCCAGCCAGTGAGACGGACAAGGTCATGGAAGCTATGCTCACCAATCCCTGGGGACAAAACGCCCGGGTAATAGGAGAAGTCCAGGCATCGCCCTCGGGAATGGTTCTGCTAAAGACAGAGGTGGGCTCGACCCGAATATTAGATATGCTCAGCGGGGAACTTCTACCCAGAATTTGCTAGAAGTTTATCCGACGTTTACTGAACCCACAGAAGCCCAGGTGACTATTGGACTGAATTCGCATAACCCAGGCTCTGAACTGAAGTCTATGAGGAAGACCACTTGCAAGAGTTTGGGCCTCGGCTCCTATACTCCGCTGGAATGTCATTTTCCTAAGCCTCAGCCTCTATGCTCTCCACCAGAATGTCGTTTCCTTCCACCAGGGAGATCTGACTCCCCCCACACCGGGGACAGGTCAATCTGTCCTCCTCGCCAGAAAATTGCTCCTGACACTGGTGGCAACGATAGGTAGCAGGAACAGTCCTGAATATCAGCTCTGCTCCCTCAGCAATAGTTCCCTTACTTAAAGCCTGGAAGCAGAAGTTGACCGATTCTTCGGTAACTGAGCTCAGCTCCCCCAGAGCAAGGCTGACTCTTTTTACCTTCCTGGCCCCACTTTTTTTAGCCTGGTCCACAACTACATTTATCATGTCCTGAGTTATGGAAAATTCGTGCATGTATTTCTTCCTATGCTTCGTTTATAAGTTTATGAGTCTAGGAGTTACGCAGTTGACTGCCTAATCCCCTAGCCAGTATAATTATAATATAACCTGCAAGAAAAGGTCAAGTTCTATTGGTAAGGAGTTGGAGAGAATATGAACCCACCCAAATGCGATGACCTGGATTACATCCACTTTCTCATAGCTAATATTCACCTGCACAGAAGCCGCCCGGTGCCAACCCGAAGGGAAGGCGCCAGCTCA
>NZ_BLRZ01000076.1 GCF_013281975.1 Candidatus Hakubella thermalkaliphila
AAGAAATTGCCCTACATATTGAACCAAGATTCTTAAGTATCGCTGTAGGGTTAATTTCTCCGGGAGGTAAGAAATTATGAAAGACATCTTGGATTTGCTAGAAGAGTATATTCCTGAGGATAACCCTCGCAAATGGGCTAAACTAAACAGTCTCCTGGACTATCGGAGACTTCACCTGTCACTGCTGAAGGCCATACTTATAGAGCTTAGAAAAATGAATAGCAACGAAACCAAAGGTTAGGTTCCCTCCTAGTCTACAGTGCTAGAGCAGACACGTTCCTCATGGCAATCTTTGTAACCTATCAGGAGGAAAGCTCCTGTCTGGCAAAAGTCTCTGACCACACAGGAACTACAAAGAGGCTTTTTGGCGTGGCATATTTTCCGGCCATGAAATCCAAAGAGATGAGTAGAGCGGGTCCATTTGTTCTGAGGAATGACTTCACAGAGCTCTTCCTCAATTTTATCGGGATCCTTTGAGGTAGCCAGCCCCATTCGCGTAGTCACCCTTCCCACATGGGTGTCTACGGCAATAGCCTCCTGTCCATAGGCGTTTCCTAAGACGATATTGGCTGTCTTTCTCCCTACTCCGGGAAGGCTAACCAGATCATCCAGAGAGTTGGGAACTTCTCCTCGATGCTTTTCTACCAAAGCCAGGCAACAACTTATGATACTTTTGGCCTTATTTCTGTAAAATCCAGTAGGACGTATCTCCTCTTCCAGAGTACGGATGTCGGCAGCAGCAAAATCCTCCGCTGACTGATACTTTTTAAAGAGATCTTTGGTCACCTCATTTACCCTCTCATCAGTACACTGAGCCGCAAGAATAGTAGCAATAAGGAGCTCCAGAGGAGTCCGCCAGTTAAGGATTATGCGGACCTCAGGGTATTCCCTCTCCAAAATCTCCAGGACCTCCAAAATGTGTACTCTGGGATCTTTCATAGTCGCCTCTGTGTCTAGAACCTCTTGATAAGCCTTGTAGGTATTACCATCAAATAGCACCAGGGCCACTTCATCAATGCCTTCGTTTGTTTCCAGAAAATCTACTATGGCTTTTATAGCCACCCGGGCAGCCTTATCTATGGGATATCCATAGGCACCTGTACTGATGGAGGGGAAGGATATAGTGCGTATGCCTTTCTCTTTGGCCAACTTGAGACTGTTGAGATAACAGTTTCTCAGTAGTTCAGGCTCTCCTCGGGTTCCTCCCCTCCAGATGGGACCTACAGTATGAATGACAAACTTGGCCCGAAGGTTACCTCCGGTGGTGATGACCGCCTCTCCGGTTGGCAGACGGCCTTGTTGGGAAACGATCTCTTTACATTCCTGCAGAATGGCCGGCCCTCCGGCCCGGTGGATGGCCCCATCGACTCCCCCGCCACCCATGAGGCTGCTGTTAGCGGCATTAACAATAGCTTCGGTTTGCTGTTTGGTGATATCTCCCTGGATCAGTGATAGAGTTGTACCCCGTATTGTTATGGTAGTCATACTATATTACCTCCTTGCCATATTTCCAGTTCTCTCAATTGCTCTCCATTACCGAGAAATTGAACTTAATCGGTCTTCGAATTTTTATTATAACACTACAACGTCATTTACCTGAATACATACAATAGGTTGTGGTTCAATTAAAGAAATTGCCCTACATATTGAATCAAGATTCTTAAGTATCGCTGTAGGGATAATACATGTAATCTGTTTAAAACCTCTAAACCTGGAATATTCGTGTAAAATTCTATAAACACTATCTGGCCACGTAGTCCAAAATATAGCTCAAGAAATCCAGGCATCCTTTGGACTTTTGGCTTCGTCCAATTATAATAATTCATGCAGCTTCATCTATCACCTGCAAAATTCAGGAAAAATATGGAGAAAAGGGATGGGAGATGGACTATTTTTTATCTGATGAACAGAAGATGATCGTAGACATAGCCAGGAAAATAGCACAGGAGAAAATAGTGCCTGTCAGGAAGGAGTTGGACGAAAAGGAAGAGTTTCCCCATGAAATAATTAAGGAAATCGCCCGCGCTGATCTCTTTGCCCTGTTCGTGCCTGAAGAGTATGGAGGGCTTGGCGGAAGAATTTTTGATGTGTGCCTGGCCGTAGAGGAGCTTAGCAAGGGATGCCTGGGAGTAGCAACCAGCTATGCTGCCTCTGGGCTGGGCTTCTTGCCCATAATTATATCCGGCTCGGAGGAACAAAAAAAGAAATACCTTTCAGACCTGGCCAGCGGGAAAAAACTGGCCGCTTTTGGCCTTACCGAGCCCGATGCTGGAAGTGACGCCAGCGCCATCAGAACTTCAGCAGTACTTGATGGCGATGAATACGTTCTGAACGGTACCAAGCAGTGGATAAGCAATGGCGGAGAGGCTGACATCTACACCATTTTTGCTATGACAGATAAGACCAAAGGGGCAAGGGGAGCCAGCACTTTCATAGTGGAAAAAGGTACACCAGGATTTTCTTTTGGCAAAAAAGAAGAAAAACTGGGCATAAGAGCTTCCGTAACCAGAGAGCTTATCTTTGAGAACTGCAGGATCCCTCGAGAAAACCTCATCTCCAGAGAAGGTATGGGCTTTATCATAGCCATGAGGACCCTGGATAAGGCCAGGCCAGCCGTGGGCGCTCAGGCTGTTGGAGTAGCTCAGGCAGCCCTGGACGAATCTATCAAGTTCGCCAAAACAAGACATCAGTTTGGGGTATCTATCTCCTCCTTTCAGTCAATTCAGCATATGCTGGCGGACATGGCCACCCAGATTGAAGCCGCCCGGGCCCTGGTCTATGCTGCAGCCAAAATGATAGATAGCGGGGCCAAAGAAATTTCCGCAGCTTCCTCCATGGCCAAACTTTTCGCCTCAGACGTGGCCATGAAAGTGACCATTGATGCCGTTCAGATATTCGGGGGCTACGGGTATATGAGGGAATATCCCGTGGAAAAAATGATGCGAGATGCCAAGATAACCCAGATATACGAGGGCACAAACCAGATCCAGAGAAATATTATCGCCAGCCATCTCCTGAAATCGGCATAGTTTCGCTCATGAGACAAATTTTGAGTCAATTTGGAACTGATTGTGATTCGGGGGCCGCCCCTCGAACGATGGAAAATTGGTATGAACACAGGGAGATGATAGAAATAAACATAGTAGTATGTATAAAGCAGGTGCCTGGAACTACCGAGATCAAAATAGATCCGCAAACCAATACTCTAATTCGTGAAGGAATCGAATCTATAATCAACCCCTTCGATACCTATGCCGTAGAAGAGGCCGTAAGAATAAAGGAAAGAATAGCCCAACAAAGCAAAGAAGGGTTTTCGGGCCCAGAGAGCAAAGTCATCGCCATAACCATGGGACCTCCCCAGGCCGAAAATATCCTCAGAGAAGCTATCTCGGTGGGCGTAGATATAGGCGTGCTATTAAGCGATAGGGCCCTTGCCGGGGCTGATACCCTGGCAACTTCTTTTACCCTGGCCAAAGCCATAAGAAAATTGGAACGGGAATTTGGAAAAATTAGTTTGATCCTGTGCGGAAGACAGACCCTGGATGGAGACACCGGCCAGGTGGGTCCCGAACTGGCCCAACAACTAAATCTTCCGTGTTTGGGCTATGTAATCGAAGTAATGGAAATAGACAACAAATACTTTAAGCTAAAGAGACTAATGGAGGATAGATATGAGGTTTTCCGAGTTCCCCTACCCGCAGTAATTTCAGTCAGCAAAGGAATAAATGAACCCCGGGTGCCCTCTCTCCGGGGTGCCATGCGGGCCAAAAGCGCCCCCATCACAGTTTGGCGCGTCTCCGATCTGGATGTCAAAAGCGAGGAAGTGGGCCTTTCAGGCTCGGCAACGCAGGTAATTAAGGTATTCTCCCCCCATATAGAACGCCAAAGTGAGATTTTCACCGGAGATGTGGACACTCAGGTGGAAAAGTTGACCCAGAAGTTGCAGTCTCTGGGAGTAGTGTAGATAAACTGTTGTAATTACCACCGGGCTGAAAAATCTTAAGAAAGGCAAAATATGGATATAACCATAGATCTCGAAAAATGCACCGGATGCGGTTTATGCCTGAAAGCGTGCATGTACGATGCCATAAGAATTGTGAATAAAAAGGCCGAGATCGATGAGAACTGCACGCTCTGTGGAGCCTGTGTAGAGGCCTGCACCTTCAATGCTATCAGCATAGCGGGGATTCCGGTCAAGGCCCAGGACTTCTCTGATTACAAAGGGGTCTGGGTTTTTATCGAAAATCGAAACTCCCAAATAGCGGAGGTATCCTATGAGCTTCTTGTGGAAGGGAGAAGGCTGGCAGATACCCTGGGAACCACCCTGGCTGCGTTGGCCATAGGGTATGGCATAAAAGAGAAGGTTTCAGGCCTGTTTGATTATGGCGTGGACAAGGTTTATCTCATAGAAAGCCCCCTCTTCGAAAATCAGCTCGATGATGTATTTGCCAAAGCCATCGTCCAGACCATCTCCAGATATAAGCCAGAAATTTTCCTTTCTGGAGCAACTTCCTTCGGCAGATCAATGATTCCCCGAGTTGCAGCAATTTTGAAGACCGGCCTCACCGCAGACTGCACCGGACTGGACATTGATGCCAACAAAAAGCTCCTACTCCAAACCAGACCTACCTTTGGTGGCAATATTATGGCTACTATCATCTGCCCCAACAACAGACCTCAGATGGCCACAGTGCGTCCCCATGCCATGGGTGCTCGCGGAACGGAAACTAAAAATATAAATTATGCCTCTTTGAACCACCAAGAGAATCCCTCAGGCCTTGCCCAAGAAAGGGGCACTCCGGAGGTAAAAAGGGGCGACATTATAGAAATCCCCATCCAGGAAAACTTATTCAAATCACGTCTCCGGCTGCTGGAGACCATAGACGCTATTGAGGAAAAGATTAATATTACTGATTACGATATCATTGTTTCCGGGGGAAGAGGCATCGGCTGCGCGGAGAACTTTGGCCTTCTAAGGGAGCTGGCGGATCTCCTGGGTGGAGTGGTAGGAGCCTCAAGAGCTGCCGTGGACTCGGGCTGGATCTCCTATCCCCACCAGGTGGGTCAGACTGGCAAAACCGTAAATCCCAAAATTTACATAGCCTGTGGCATATCCGGTGCTGTGCAGCATCTGGCAGGAATGCAGACCTCTGATGTGATAATCGCCATAAATAAAGACCTGGATGCGCCCATATTCAAGATAGCAACCTATGGCATAGTGGGCGATTTATTTGAGGTTGTACCCAGGTTGATAAAAAGGATCAAGTCCGGCAAAAAATTGTTCTAAACATCTTTGACGAAACTGCAAAAACCAAGATTTCGACCAATTTACCGCCCGATCTAGCTTCGCGAGAGGGTACTAAATGCCCTGATTTTGACCTTTTTGCAGTGCCGCCATCTTTACTTAAGACGCCCATCTACAACGCCCCATTTGATATTTTTGAAGAACGTTGCAATATAATCGGCTCGCTTGAGCCCATAGTCAATCATGAAGGCATGCTCAAACACATCCATGACCAGAATGGAAATACAGCCTGCAAGATGGCCGGTTTCATGCTCGTTGATCCATTGATTCATCAGCTTCCCGGTTAGGTTGTCCTGGTAGAGAATGGCCCAACCGATTCCGCGCATGGATCCTGTACCCCTGAAATCTGCTTCCCAGTTTTCTATGCTTCCAAAGTCTTCCACCAGCTTGTTACCCAGCTTCCCCGACCTGTTTATGGGCTCCTTACCCCCCAGGTTCTCAAAATAGTACTCATGGAGCCGCATGCCGTTAAACTCAAAGCCCGTGCGACGCTTCAACTCCGCATATTCAGGAGTGCCTATCTTCCCCTCCCTGACCATTTCAGCCAATGTATCCAACAGCCGGTTGGTATTGGCCACATAGCCTTCGTAGAGGGTGAAGTGATTCTTGAGGAGGGTCTCACTAAAGCCCTCCATGCCTATGAGGTGACTGTAATCTTTCGCCGCATAGCCCATTTCTGCCTCCTTAGTCTTGAATTGCTGCGAGTACCTGTAAACCACGACGATCCGCATATTATGTTATACCAAAAATGCATAGCCTGGCAACAAGGGAGTCTAAGCAAACGATGTCAAGCAAAATGACAAGTCTCTTCCCCCGGCAGGGTTACTCTTATATAATTCTAATAGGACGATTTGGGATTTTGCTGTGGGCCAAAAGTCGGAGAACTATGGAAAATGTCCAAGAGACCAACTACTCTTCCAGTAATAGTAGATAAGAGCCATTTGATTAGCATAGGGGAGCAGCTCTACAGCGAGAGTGTGGAGCTGGTTCGAGAACTGGTAAACAATGCCTACGACGCAGATGCCACCAGGGTACAGGTGTTGGTAGAGCAGGAGCGCCTGGCGGTTGAGGACAACGGCAGTGGTATGGATCTGGAGGGGCTCAAACAATACTTCAGTGTCGGATCTCCCTTGAAACGCCTGCAGGGAAAGTCTGCGCTCTTCGGACGAGATCTTATCGGACAATTTGGCATTGGAAAGTTTGCTACACTCTCGGCCTGTGAGCGTTTCCGGGTATCCACCCGCAAGGGAGATTTTTCAGCAACTGTTGCTTTTGATAAAGACGACTGGTGGCGCCGGGGGGACAGGTGGGAGCTTCCCCTGGAGGTCAATCCGGCTGATGGCAGGAGAGAGGACGGCACTACAGTTACCCTGGACAGGCTAAAAAAGCAATTTGATCCCGCTGAGGTCAAGGCTCGCCTGGCCGAAAGTGTTCCGATCAATGCGCCTGACTTCGAAGTCTTGGTTAATGGCGAGAAAATACACCCACCTCGTCTGAGCGGTCATCGAATTCCTTTCCTTGAGGGCACTCAGTTTGGCCTTGTCCATGGAGAGATTGTAATCCTTCCCAATTCTGCCGCCTCCACATCCAATTTGGGAATCGAGTGCAAAGTCAGGCAGGTGACCATCAGACGAGAGCTTTTTGGCATGGAATCCTGGGGTCGAGATGTTACCCGCATCCGGGGAGAGGTGCATGCCGACTTTCTTCCTATAACCAGCGACAGGGGTGGCTTCATAACAGATTCCGAGGAATATAAGGCTTTCTCGGAAGCCATGTCCAGAGTGATAAGAGAGGTAAAAAGCGTCCTTGGTCAGCTCTCCAACAAACGAGAGAATCGGATTACGAGTCGGGCGGTGCGAGAAGCGCTGGAGCGAATTCAAAAGTCCCTTCTTGCCCATCCCGATCTTTCGCCTTTTGGCCCTATCCCGGTCTCAAATGGCCAGCCGGCCATTGGCGAGGGTGGAGTCGTGACCCCTACCAAAGGAGGGCATATCGAATCCATTGCCGAGAAGCAGAAACCTGTCAGAAAATCTGGCCAAAAACGCAGAGGCAAGCCTAAAGCCGATCTATTGACCCCCAACGCTGTGGTCCGTCGAGTAAAAATAGGATCCACCGGGGTCATATGCTGTCTTGACCACTTTGGACCAGAGGGGACCGAATCTTTCTCTGAAGGAAACATCATTTATATCAACCGGGACCATCCCCTTTATAAAGCCGAATCAAACAAGCGCGATGCCCACATCCTTAATCTGGCTCGCCTGATCACCCAAGAAATCTGCCTCATGAAGAACCTGCGCAATTCTCGTAAAGCTTTCCAACAGCAAAGCATCCTTTTGCGGGACGCCTTCCGGGACTAGCCAACCAAACGGGATGGGCTACCTTTTAGTTAAGATGTGCGGGTCATCGGCATCCTAATGTTAATCTATTTCAGAAGGAAAAAAATGGCTATAGAGAGACCAGAGACATTATTCTGCCATCCGATGGTCTTTATAAAATATTTGTGACCGTCCCAATACCTACCGATGTTAGTATAAGGAAAGAAATAGCGATGGCTCCCGGCTACAATAGAAAGGTGAAAAGCACCAAATCTAAGTAGTAGGAGGAGGAGCCATCAACATGAAACCCTCATGTCACAGGTGGCACAAAGGAGCATGAAATTAAGATGTATTTTCAGAGGAAAAATAGCACGGCCAGAAAACTGAAGCAAGTACCGGCAGGATATCTGATCGTGGGGATAAATCCCCACAAGAAAAAGCATGCGGCGGTAGCCATGACCCAAGATGCTGTGGTACACACCAAGTTGGGACGGTCACCGCGACGAGATCAAATAGAGATTTTTAAGGGCCGCTCCTTTGGTGTTACGATCTCATTCACGTAGCCAAATCCCCTGGCGCTCTTTCTCCTGCTCTGAAACATCGGTAGTAAGAATTATCAATTGTTGCTATAATTTGAAAAATGCTAAATCAAGCACGCCAAAGGGATTTGTTGTGAAAATATCTCCAGTCTCACTCAAGCCAGATAATACAGATCTGCAAAAGATCGCCCAAAAGTATGATCTGCGGATAATCCTTCTCTTTGGCTCAGCAGTATCTGCAAAGCTTTACCGGCAAAGCGACATAGATATTGCCGTTCTCGCGCCAAAGTCTGAGCTGGGCCTGAAAGATTACTGCGACCTTCTTTTTGATCTGCAGGAGCTTTTTCCGGGGAGAGAAGTGGACCTGGCCCTGCTAAATAGAGCAGATCCCCTGTTCCTTAAGAAAATCATGGAGAACTGCGAACTTCTTTATGGCCATCCCCGGGAACTAGCTCAGCTAAAAATTTATGCCTTCAAAAGGTATGTCGATCATCAGCGCTACTTTGACCTGGAAAAGAAGTTTGCCCGAGGCTTTATTAAGCGTAATCTGGGCGCCGGCTAAAATGGTGGATAAGACTCTGATCATCAGAAAGATCGTCCTCATCAGCAAGGATTTTGAAGCCTTAAAATCTCTGGCTCAACTGAGCTATGAAGACTATGTGGCAGAACCGACAAACGAGGTTCTGGCCGAGCGCTATTTAGAGCGGATGATCGGAAGAATGATCGACATAAACTACCATTTGATTACAGAGAAAGGACACCCTCCCCCTCCTGACTACTTTCAATCTTTCCTGAAGCTGGCCGAGATAAAAATTCTTCCCTTCGATTTAGTTCAACAAATTGCTCCTTGCGCAGGTCTGCGGAACAGGATCGTTCATGAATACGATGAGATCGATACTAAAAAAGTCTATGAGGGCCTTCAGGCAGCAATGAGAGACATCCCCCTATATCTGAATTACATCAGTAAATTTATCGAGGAGTAACTTTTCTATCGATTTCTTCTTAAGCGAATCCCAAATGAGTCATCCTTTAGTCAGGATACTCTCCTGAGCAATCTCATGTACGGGGTGGAGCGCCCTTAACCAGACCGGTACTGCGAGTAGATACGGGTAGTTTCATTGGGCCGGTTTGTAAATAGCCTTAACCTCGTCGATCTCCTTTTCAGTTTTG